>JANQUX010000199.1:0-3960 GCA_030730545.1 Maribacter sp.
GATTTCTTCATATTTTCACAATGTTAACACAATATCTAATACTTTTTTTTTATCATAGTCTTGCATTGCTTGTTTCAACTAGAATCACAAAATCCAACACGGGGGAAGAGGTTAAAACACCAATTTTGTTTGGAAACTCTTTGTAAATGATTGTAATTAAATCAAATGTGAGAAGGCAGGTTGTTTTGTGGACAATTTGGCATGAAAACAGAGAGCTGCAGAAAACAACAGAATACAGGATTTTATTCCTGTATATTAAACAGATTACTTTTTAATGATCCAATTACCATACTGGTCTATATATACAGTTTTTCTTGTACCACTTTTTAGAACCATTATTAATTTGAATTCTCCTTTATCGTTTTTATAAGCTCCCCCCAGTTTAGAGGTTGGGTATTGCTTTAATATCTCTTCAATTACCGGTGGCGTTAATTCACTCGATTTTATTTTTATGTATTCATCTGCCGTAACAGCTAAAATTTCTGTGTTAATTACATCTGAACTAGTTTTTGCTATTGCCGTAAACATAATTCCAAAAGTTAAGAATACAAGTAGTGCGTAATTTTTCATGCTTAATATTTTAATCGTTAATAACTCTCGTTCTTTCATTATTTACGGAGCAATCTTACATATGGATTATTACTTAACGAAATTTTAAATTTTTAAATGAAAAAAGCTGCCTAGGCAGCTTTTTATAAACAACTAACTCAAACTTATAATAGCTACATTTCTAACCAGTTACCATCTGAATCTGCATAAAGTACTGTCGAAGCGCCTTCTTGTGAAGTAATTTCTAATTTGTAGTTATTTTCATCATCTACGTATGCTTTGTTTAACATTGCACCTTCATAATCGGTTGCTAAAGCATTAACTATTGGCGTTGGTAGATCAGAAGCTGCTACCTCTGTATAGTCTTGTAAAAAGATATCTTCCATAATACCATCGTGAAATATAATTGGACTAGCTGCGGTACCTATTGTTAAACTACCTATTGCTAAAGCTGTGGCGAAAACTAATTTTTTCATCTTTATAAATTTTAGATTAAACATTCTTGATAGGTGTAATAGAAAAATTATGCCAATACGAAAATCACCTCCAAACAATACTTAAAATACTGTTTTACAAGTATTTAAAATATAGGATGCTAAAAATACAATTGGGTAAAACTGTGTGTAAATAAAAAAAGTGTGTAGAAACTACACACTTTTTTACTCCATATTTTATTAGTTACCTATGCCTGATGCGAATCTTTTAAAAGATCCACCACACTTTTTACAGGATTAAAGGTTACCAAAGGCACTTCTACAAAGATGGTATTCCAAAATGCCATAGCTCCGTTCCATAATCCCGGAAGCTCTAATGCCTTTAGTTCTTTACCATCTTTTGTTTTACCTGTTATAAAACCTTGTTTTTCATCTACAAACTTTAATAGGTCATATTTCTCGCCTTTATAATTACGAACAGCACAAACCAAATCTACCGGATTAAAATGGGTAGAATTCTTAAGAAGATCAGCTTGTTGCGCATCATCCATATCTATTTGGGCAGATTCTATAATCTGTAAAGAAACTTCACCTTTACCATTGGTTACCCAAAAAGGACCACCACCTGGCTCACCTTCGTTTTTAACCATACCACAGATACGAATAGGTCTATTAATCTTATCCTTTAATACGGATATTTTTTCGCTGTTAGATTTTGAATCAAAGTCATCTGAGAACCGAACATTTAAGTTGGTACCCAAGAAATTTCTGATTTCCTCTATTTCTACATCCTCTACATCGCCCTTATCAAGTAAAGCGGCATATTCAAATGCTTTTTCTTGCTCTTTTAACAGAACACCCGCCAAAACTTTTTTGCTGTCGGCAACTGCCTTGGCATCTTTCATTACGGCAACGTTATCTATATTCTTTATAAAAATTATGTCAGCATCCTGCTCATTTAAATTTTGAATTAATGCACCATGACCACCCGGTCTAAACAACACAGATCCATCTTCATTTCTAAACGGATTATTATTCATATCTACCGCCAAAGTATCGGTAGACGATTTTTGAAATGAATAATCAACGTCATAAGTAACACCGGTATCAGCAGAAACTTTTGGTCCTGATTCACTAAATTCTTTATCGAACATTTCTTCATGCTGCTCAGAAATCGTAAAATGAAGTTTTGCTTTCCCATTAGAACCTGCATATAACGCACCTTCTTTTAAATGCTCTTCAAATGGTGTAGCTACAGACGATTTATAATTATGAAATGGTAATAACCCCTTAGGATAAAAACCATAATTAAGTGCATTCTCACCTAGTAGTTCAGCCACAAAACTAAACACCTTTTGACCTTGAGCTTCAGATTTTAAACTTAATCTATCCATTACCTTTTGGTAAAATGGAAACCGTTCTAATCCTTCAGAAAACTTCTTAATATCAGTATCATTGGTTCTTGATAAATAAGCATCCAATGTTTCTTCAGCTGGGTTATATGCATCTAAAAAACTAAATAAAGCTTTGAACATTCTAGAAGCTGCCCCAGAAGCAGGAACAAATTTTAAAATATCAAGCTCTTTCAATTTTGAATCATAAAATGCAACGAGCTGTTTCTCTTCTGCATCAGAAAATTTAAGAATACCATTACCTATTACGGCTGCGTTCTCTAGTTTTACGAAAGGGATACCTTCTTTAAATGTGTTGATATGACTCAACATATTTTCTTTTGAAATTCCCTTTTTCTCTAATTGCCTAATGTCTTTATCTGTAAGTTCAATCATTTATGTAATAAGGTATCTATATGGTTAATGGCTTTTTCTAAACGTTGTTTTTTGTTCCCCTTCAAGGTAATAAAATTTTTGCCGTATTTTTCTAAAGTATCTTTAAAATAATTGAACATTTCTTCCCTTTCATTTGGCTTATCTCTTAAATCATCAGCCTCCCACGGTATGTCAATATAAGTTAATAGATAAAGATCATAGGTATTCTCCAAGGCATACTTTTCTAGCACAGGATCGCAATCTCCTATATAATATGCTTCTGAATACACTTTAGTTTCCAACAGGTCGGTATCGCAAATAAGAATATCGGTCGCCTTTTTTGCCAGCTTGTTTTCTAATTTCATTTGCCCCTCTGCAATAGGTAACAAATCGTGAGGTTCGCAAGTTTTACGTTCGTTATTCCATTTATCTTGTAGATAATCTCTGGCATATTCTGGCACCCAAACGGTATGGTAATGCCTAGCCAATTGTTCTGACAACGTTGTTTTACCAGTTGATTCTGGACCGAAAAGAACCACTTTTATGACATCTGAAGGTTCTTGCTTGTATTTTTCTTCCATGCATTATAACCGTAAACGGCCAATATTGTAAAAATGAGATATTGAATACTAGTAAACGTAAATCCTTTATAAAAGTATAAGGGGATAGATATTAGATCTCCAATAATCCAATATATCCAATTTTCTACTTTTCTCTTGGCCATCAGCCACATACCCACAAAAAATATAGCTGTTGTTATGGTATCAACATAAGCCGTCCAACTATTCCACTTATCAAAAACTTGATACACGATAAAAACAAAAATGATAGTACCTATAAAAATGAAAACTGAGGTAATATTTTCTTTTTTGGTAACTCTTGTTATCGGTGTGTAATGTTCTGCATCTACTTTTCTTGTCCATATATACCAACCATACAAACTCATAATAAAATAATAGGCATTGATCATCATATCGCCCAATAACCCCCACTTTAATAAAAGATAGACAAATATCGAAGTACTCACCAACCCGGTAGGGTACACCAGAATCTTATTCTGTTTTGAAAACCATACCGAAAGCAACCCAAAAATGACCGCTACAATTTCTAGAATAATGTCTAAAGTATCATAATCGGAATATTGCCCAAAGAGATAATCAAAAATGGGGCTCATAGTCGCTTCGATCAGATTTAACTATTTTCATGAATAA
>JANQUX010000199.1:3970-6762 GCA_030730545.1 Maribacter sp.
GAACAAGAGTCCGCGGTCCATCAGCTCAAATGCTGTTTTAATTTCGGTATTCAAAACTTTCATTACTTCATCATAAGAACCATAAACCTGAGTACTCAACGGATTTTCTAGTACTGTCAACCCACACTCTCGTAGTTTTTTTATGAAATTTATAATGTGTTGCTCAAAATCATCTTGCAATGGTGAAAATGTCAATTCTACTGATATATCCATATAAAATACACTATCTATTATTTATTCTATTCTTTATCTCTGGTGGCATAAACGCAGGTGAATTCTTCAAACTCCATAAATCTAATTTTATAGTGAGATAACTTTCCTTCGAAAATAATTTGTGCCGTTGTTTTATGGTCATCAAACTTAAAATCTTGAACATCGATATGATGTAGAAAACTAACGCCCCTATGACCATAAATTTTATAAAGCGATTCTTTAGCCCCCCATACAATGGTCAATTTTCTAACTACCGCCGCAGTATTTGCCAGTGTTTTATATTCTTCAAAAGGGGTGAATTTATGTGCTATCCGCAAAATTTTATCGCGTTGCATTTCGATATCAATACCCACATGTTCGGCTGAACTGACAATAATAGCCGTAAAATTATGTGAATGGGTAATCGATATTAACTTACCATCTTTTAAATGGGGTTTTCCGTTTTCATCATAAATTAAATCGGCATCGGTATAGTTATACTCCCGCAATAAATGTCTTATACTCAAGAAAGCCTTGCGGTGGAGTTCAGATTTCATTCCGTTGAACCTATTTTGGCAATAAGGCGTAAGTACAATCCCTTTCCATAGGTTTTCTTCTGTTTCGTCAACCTTCCAAATAGCTAGGGAGGTTTCTTCATTTACTGTTATAGTTTTGTAAAGCGGCATGAGATTCTTAGTGTTATTCGTACCTTTGCACGAATTAAAAATTGCTGTACACAGATTAACGAAAGTATAAAATAATAAAGATATGAGCACGAAAACTATTCCGTATGTGCCTTATAAGGTTAAGGATATTTCCCTTGCTGGCTGGGGAAGAAAAGAAATTGAATTGGCAGAAGCAGAAATGCCAGGATTAATGTCGTTAAGAGAAGAGTATAAAAACGAGCAACCTTTAAAAGGTGCCCGTATTGCAGGTTGTCTTCACATGACTATACAAACCGCTGTACTTATTGAAACATTGACCGCTCTTGGCGCAGATGTTACTTGGAGCTCATGTAACATATTTTCTACCCAAGATCAAGCAGCAGCAGCTATTGCAGCAGCAGGTGTACCTGTTTATGCTTGGAAAGGTATGAACGAAGAAGAATTCGATTGGTGTATCGAGCAAACCTTATTCTTTGGTGAAGACAGAAAACCATTGAACATGATCTTAGATGATGGTGGTGATCTTACCAATATGGTTTTAGATAAATACCCAGAAATGGCCGCAGGTATTAAAGGTCTTTCTGAAGAAACTACAACAGGGGTTCACCGTTTATACGAGCGTGTAAAGAAAGGAACTTTACCAATGCCCGCTATTAACGTAAATGACTCGGTTACTAAATCGAAATTCGATAATAAATATGGTTGTCGCGAGAGTGCTGTAGATGCTATTCGTAGAGCTACAGATACTATGCTTGCAGGTAAGCGTATTGTTGTTGCCGGTTACGGTGATGTTGGTAAAGGTACAGCCGCTTCTTTTAAAGGTGCAGGTTCTATTGTTACCGTTACTGAAATTGACCCTATTTGTGCATTACAAGCTTGTATGGACGGATTTGAGGTTAAAAAACTAGAAACGGTTATTGGTAATGCTGATATTGTAATTACTACAACCGGAAATAAAGATATTATTAGAGCTGAGCATTTTGAAGCTCTAAAGGATAAAGCTATCGTTTGTAACATTGGTCATTTTGATAATGAGATTGATATGGCTTGGTTGAACAAAAACCATGGTAGTTCTAAAGATGAAATTAAACCACAAGTAGATAAATACACTATTAATGGTAAAGATTTAATCATTTTGGCAGAAGGTAGATTGGTAAACTTAGGTTGTGCAACTGGGCACCCTAGTTTTGTTATGAGTAACTCATTTACCAACCAAACTCTAGCTCAAATAGAGCTTTGGAAAAACAGTGCCAACTACGAAAATGACGTTTATATGTTACCTAAGCATTTAGATGAGAAGGTTGCAAAACTTCACTTATCTCGTTTAGGTGCCGAACTTACAGAATTGAAAAAAGACCAAGCAGATTATATCGGTGTTACCGTTGATGGTCCTTTTAAGCCTGAGTACTACAGATACTAGAACATTGGTTTTAGAAACTAAAAAGGTCCTGATGAATATCAGGACCTTTTTTAATTTTATATGTTCTTCAGATTAGTTGTTTTCTGCCAACATACCTTCTAGATAATAACAATCTGTTTGCTCTTTAATTTGAGCCAAACCTTCTTCTTTAGAGCTTAACGGATTAATTTTAACCTCTTCTCCGTTTGGCATGTAAACGATATAAAATCCTTCTTCAAAAGAAGATAATTTTATAATCTCACCATTTGGTCTTACAGCGTTCCAAGATTTTTCGCTTGGCTTGTAAACTAAATCAATTTTCTTTCCTTTTTTAGGTCCGTCAACTACGGTTACTTGCATTCTGTTCTTAGTAGCGGTCATCTCAAAGGTATTACCATCTCTTTCTACCATCTGGGTTTCTGATTCCCCTTCTTCCATCGCAATTGGGTTAGAGCCTCCCCAAAATTCTATTACGTTGAAAATTACAGCATCTCCCAAAAAGAATACACCATATACCGGAATTATATTTAAGCCCC
>JANQUX010000200.1 GCA_030730545.1 Maribacter sp.
TTTTCTAGAACGTGCAGATTTAAAGGCCAAGTGAGTTATTCGGCTAATTTCAGATTCTGTATAGGTACAGGTATCTGTAGCAGAGTTCTTGTCTTCGTCGTTCGTTTTCTGACCATAATAAATACCGCCTGCCAATTCCCTAAAAATAACTAAGTCAGTGTTTTGAACATGAGCTTTGTTTAATGGAGATTGTTTTACCAAAGACGGAAACACTTTTACCGGCCTAATATTTGCGAAAAGACCTAATTCTTTACGCAATTTTAAAAGACCTTGTTCTGGCCAAACTTTAGCTTTAGGGTTATCATCATACTCAGGTAAACCTAATGCACCGAATAATATAGCATCGGTATTTTTACATAGTTTTAATGTTTCATCTGGTAGCGGACTTCCCGTTTTCTTAATTGCAGAAGCACCAATAAGTCCCTTTTTAAACGTAAAACTATGACCGAAAGTTTCTTCAACAGAACGTAGGCACTTTATTGATTGTGCAATGACCTCAGGTCCAATTCCGTCTCCTTCTAAAACAGCAATTTCTAAATGCATAGTTAGCTAATACTTTGTAGGTCTATATGTGAAGTTTCGATGATTTGATGAATATCATCATCTTTTACTTCTTTTCTAGTGTCGGCATACTTTAAAAACTCTTCGTAAACCTCGTCTAATTGTACTTTGGTTAATTCGTATCCAACAATTTTAGCTCTGTACGCTAGGGCGGCTCTACCACTTCTAGCGGTTAGAATTATTGAAGATTCGGTAACACCAACATCTGCTGGGTCTATAATTTCGTATGTTTCTCTATTTTTAATAACACCATCTTGGTGTATACCAGAACTATGTGCAAATGCGTTCGCACCAACAATAGCTTTGTTAGGCTGTACTAACATACCCATTTTGCTAGATACCATTAAACTGGTATCATACAATAATTTACTGTTTATGGTCGTATCTAAATTCAAATTTGGGTGCTGGCGTAAAATCATAACTACTTCCTCTAAAGAAGTATTACCTGCGCGTTCACCAATACCGTTAATAGTACATTCAATTTGCCTAGCTCCGTTTACAACCCCTGCAATAGAATTCGCAGTAGCTAATCCTAAATCATTGTGGCAATGACATGAAAGAATGGCTTTTTCGATACCTTTTACATTTTCTCGTAAATACTTTATTTTGGCGCCGTATTCATCAGGTAAACAATACCCGGTAGTATCTGGTATATTCAAAACTGTGGCGCCGGCTTTAATGACGGCTTCACAAACACGAGCTAAGAACTCATTATCTGTACGACCTGCATCCTCCGCGTAAAATTCAATATCTTCTACAAAAGTCTTTGCGTATTTAACCGCATCAACTGCACGTTCTATAATAGCATCTCTATTAGAGTTGAATTTAAATTTAATATGTGAGTCAGAAGTACCGATACCTGTATGAATTCTAGGCATTTTAGCATGTTTAAGAGCTTCTGCTGCAACTTCGATATCCTTTTTAACCGCACGAGTTAAACCACATACAGTAGCATTTTTAACGAGCTTGGCAATGGCTTCAACAGATTGAAAATCTCCCGGACTTGAAACAGGAAAACCAGCTTCAATTACGTTAACACCCATGGTATCTAGGCGTTCGGCGATAACTAGTTTTTGTTCACGGTCTAATTTACAGCCAGGAACTTGCTCTCCATCTCTTAAAGTTGTGTCAAAAATTTGTACTATATCTTTACT
Source organism: Maribacter sp. (assembly GCA_030730545.1). GTDB lineage: Bacteria > Bacteroidota > Bacteroidia > Flavobacteriales > Flavobacteriaceae > Maribacter. Next base: position 1,716 of record JANQUX010000200.1, read on the forward strand.
CATTATATTTACGTAGTTTTACTCGTCAAACGAATATATAACCTAAAACACAAAATGCTCAAATTTTGTTAACATGTTTACAACGTTAAGTCCGTTTTTTAGGCATATAAAACATTGAATTACAATACTTTAAACTCTTATTTTTACGATGACAAATGCGCATAAAGATGCTTTATTCGTTTTGGTTAAATCACTTTCTAAATCTGAGAAGCGCCAATTTAAGCTTTATGTTGGCAGATTAGGAGTGAATACCGATGCCAAGTTTTTGGCACTGTTCAACCTATTGGATAAAATTAAGAATTATGATGAGAAAATCATTCTAGAAAGTGGCATTGTAAAAAAAGCTCAACTTTCAAACCTTAAAGCGCACTTATACAAGCAGATATTAGTCAGTTTAAGATTGAACCCGGTTAATCAAAATATTAGGGTTCAAATTAGAGAGCAATTAGATTTTGCCACCATATTATATCAAAAAGGTCTTTATAAGCAGAGTCTAAAGATTCTTGATAAGGTAAAAAGTGTTGCTATTGAAAACGAAGAAAAGAATATTGCTTACGAAATTGTTGAGCTAGAGAAAATTATTGAAACCCAATACATTACCAGAAGTATACCAGATAGGGCAGATGAACTTGCCATACAGGCAAAAGAATTATCGGGGCATAATGTAATGACCAGTAAACTCTCAAATCTTTCTTTACAGCTGTACGGAATGATGTTGAAGGTTGGTTATGTTCGTAGTGATGAAGATTACCAAAAAGTAAAAACTTATTTTAACGATCACTTGCCTTTATATAATATTGAAGATTTAGGTTTTCGAGAAAAGCTTTGGTTGTATAAAGCCTATCTGTGGTATAGTTTTCTTACTCAAGATTTTTTATCGTGTTACAAATATTCGAGTAAATGGGTAGATCTATTTTATGATCATAAAGACATGATTTATTTGAATCCTGTTTTCTTTTTAAAGGGGAATCATTATCTATTAGAATCTCTTTTTTATGTGCAATATAGCTCTCAGTTTAAAGAAGTTTTAGAACGTTTAGAGAATACCATTAAGGAAAAGGATTTTCCTGACAACGATAATATCACTTCACTGGTTTTTATGTACTTAAATGCCAATAAGCTGAACCTACATTTTCTAGAAGGTACCTTCGAAAAGGGACTGTATTTAGTGAAAATTATAGAATACGGTATTAACAAGCATAGAGATAGAATAGACGTTCATCATGTAATGGTATTGTATTATAAAATTGCATGTTTGTATTTCGGTATTGGTGATAATAAAACCTGCATTCAATTTCTGAAAAAAATTATAGATAATAAGAATTTGAAAATGCGTGAAGATCTAATGTGTTTTGCCCGTGTTTTAAGCTTAGTTGCTCATTATGAAGCTGGTATGGATTATCATTTAGAAATTCAATTAAAAAGCACGTATAAGTTTCTCTTAAAGATGAACGATATGCACGCAGTGCAAAAAGAGATGATAAAGTTCTTGAGAAGTCTTGGGGGTATTTATCCTAGTCAGTTAAAAGCGGAGTTTCAGAAATTATATACCGAGTTAAAAAAATATGAAGACCATCCTTATGAAAAAAGGGCATTCTTATATTTAGATATTCTATCATGGTTAGAGAGTCATTTGCAGAATAAACCAGTATCTCAGATTATGAGAGAAAAGGCTTTAGCAAAATCGCGCTAAATATTCTGCTTAAATGAGAAATAATCACATTCAACATTTATTAGAAATTAATTTGGCTATGCTCTTCATAGCCACCTCAGGTGCTCTTGGTCGCTACGTACAATTACCAGTACCCGTAACTATTGGTTCAAGAGCATTACTCGCATTTATTGCCTTGTTTATATATTGTAAGTGGAAGGGCTTTAGCTTAAAATTAGATAAGAGAGATGTTCCAATAATATTATTAAGCGGCGTTTTAATGGGCATACATTGGGTCGCTTATTTTTATGCGCTAAAATTATCTAATGTAGCTATTGGTATGCTTTCAATATTTACTTACCCCGTAATAACGGCATTTTTAGAACCACTACTTTTAAAAACGAAGTTTGAATTAATGCATTTATTACTCGCTTTTTTAGTGCTAACAGGTATGTTTTTTCTGAGTCCGTCTTTAGATTTTGAAAATGAATATACCATAGCCATTGGCTTTGGGGTGTTCTCGGCACTTGCATATGCTTTAAGAAATATTTTATTGAAAAAAAAGGTCGCTAAGTATAATGGTTCAATGTTAATGACCTACCAAACAGGTATAGTTGGCGTTTTGTTATTCCCGTTTTTATTTACGATTTCTTCTGAAATTATATTAAGTCAGTGGGAAGCTTTACTGGCGTTGGCCATTTTAACAACAGCAATCGGCCATACCATGTTTTTAATGACCTTTAAACATTTTAATATTACAACGGTAAGTATTTTAAGTAGTGTACAACCCGTGTATGGCATTATAATAGGAGCTATATTTTTGTCGGAAATACCAAAAGGCACCACAATCTTAGGCGGAATACTTATTTTAAGTTCTGTAGTAATAGAAAGTATTCGCTCAAAAAAGCCGGCCTGATGTCCGTTTTTAGTTTTGAGAATTTATACCGGGAGTACTCGCGCCAAACTGACTGATAATATTTTCTCCGAATTTGGTGAATTGCTCATTTTTAGCCATTTCACGAACCTTTACAGGGTCAAAATTCCCATTAAAATATAAAAATGAACCTGTTTGGCTGTTGTTATTGTAAATCAGAATTTCTTTAACCAAATTCTTTTTCTCACGAACTGAAACAACATTTCGCTTTAATTCATCATTTTTTCTAAAAACTTCAATAAATGAATTACCGGTAATACCATTCATTTGTTGATTTAAGAATTGAGTTCTGCTAGCTGTTTCGCTAGGAAATTGCATATATCTTAAATCTTTGGCATTACCAACCATAGCTTTCATTTCAGGTGAAATTTCACTGATCATCGACAACATAAATTGGGGAACGCGAACCGCAGTAACTTGGTTGTCATTTTTATGTGCATTGTAAAAGGTATCAATAGAATTGTAGCTACCGCACGAAGTTATTATTAGGAATACGCTTAGTGCGCAAATTTTCTTTAACATGTTTATAGTGTTTCTCTAAAAGTAGTAAAATTAAAGACACGCATTCCAAATTGGGTCATTTGGTGGTGGAGCAATAATTTCTATAGGTTCTTTTTTTACCGGATGCATTAAACGTAATTTTCTGGCATGCAAGTGAATACTACCGTCAGCATTGCTTCTGTCGAATCCGTATTTTAAATCTCCTTTAATAGGGCAGCCAATGGCTGTTAACTGAGATCGTATTTGATGGTGTCGACCTGTTTCAAGGTCCACTTCTAAAAGATAATAGCGGTCTAGTTTTTTTATTGTTCTATAAGATAAAATAGCCTTTTTACTTTCTGATACTTCATTACTATGAGCGTACGATTTATTTTGTTTGGTATTGCGCTTCATATAATGTACTAATCTTTTTTCTGGCTCTTCAGGACAGTTTTTTACTACTGCCCAATAGGTTTTTTTAGCATCCTTTTCAGCAAACATTTTATTTAATCTAGGTAGCGCTTTAGACGTTTTGGCAAAAACTACAATACCAGATGTAGGTCTGTCCAATCGATGTACAACCCCTAAATAGACATTGCCGGGCTTATCGTACTTTTTCTTTATATAGCCTTTTACGGTCTCGCTTAAAGGTAAGTCACCTGTTTTATCTCCTTGAACAATATCGCCAGGGCGTTTGTTGATTACAATTAAGTGGTTATCTTCAAATAAAACTTGAAGATTATCTATAGTAGAATGTTCTTTTTTTGACAAAATTTAATTGGATTATTTGAATTTTCAATCACCTAAATAGCCAGTTTTTTTCCTCTGAATATCAAAAATAGTAGTAGTAAAACTCCCGTGGTTACAGCAACATCGGCAATATTAAAAATTCCTGTTCTTAGAAACCCTAAACGTAATTGAAAAAAATCGGTAACCGAGCCATAGGCAATTCGGTCAATCAAATTACCTATTCCGCCGCCGATTACAAGTGCAAATGCAACTAGTAAAAGTGTGTTTAAATTTGGTTTAGTCGTTATTCTAAAAAGCATAATGGCCAGTACAAGTAGTGGTAAACCTTGAAATATTATTTTTTTAACAATAGGATGGAAGTCTTGACCAAACCCGAGCATTGCACCCGTATTCTCTACATTAGTTAGAATTAAATGATTTTCAATTACGGGTATAAAAGATTGTGGTGCTACTTTTTGTCGAGTTAATTCTTTAGATGCTTGATCACAACCAACAGTCATTAAAACAATGATAATAATCCAAATTTTAGAAAAGTATCTAGAAGGTATCGGCATGTATGAATTAATTAGTATTGCTCCTCATCATTAGGGAAATCTTGACTTTTTACATCACTTACATAGTTAGAAATCGCATTACCCATTTCCTCATATAAATTCATGTATCTACGTAAAAAACGAGGGTTAAATTCATGCGTCATCCCTAATAGATCATGAACGACTAAAACTTGGCCATCAGCATATTTTCCACCACCAATACCAATGGTCGGTATGGTAAGACTTTCTGAAACTTTTTTTGTGAGTTCAGCAGGTATTTTCTCTAAAACTACGCCGAAGCACCCTAGTTTCTCTAATAATTTGGCATCTTCCATTAATTGTTCGGCCTCTTCATCTTCTTTGGCACGAACGGTATATGTTCCGAATTTATATATTGACTGCGGTGTAAGACCTAAATGCCCCATTACAGGAATACCAGCAGCAAGAATTCTCTTGACCGATTCTTTAATTTCAGCACCACCCTCAAGTTTTACAGCATGTGCACCACTTTCTTTCATGATTCTAATAGCAGAACGCAAAGCTTCTTTAGGGTCACTTTGGTAGCTTCCGAAAGGTAAGTCAACAACAACTAATGCTCTGTCTATAGCTCTAATTACAGAAGATGCATGGTAAATCATTTGGTCTAAAGTAATGGGTAACGTGGTTTCATGACCCGCCATTACAT
>JANQUX010000201.1 GCA_030730545.1 Maribacter sp.
ACTTTTACTTTGGCACTTTACAGATCAATTTTACCATACCGATAATGACCAAATTGACAAGGTATCTCAAGAAACCTTGAAAAATGTAGGTACTGCAGCATTCGTTAGTGGATTGAAATTGGTAAATGCGTCAGATGCATTTATGTATGAACAGATTGAAAATCTAAAAGAACAGGCTTTATTACGTTTAAAAGATGAAGCAAAACTAAGTGTATTGGCACTTAAAAATGGAAGCACAATTGACGAAGAAATTCAAATTATTTCTGCTTGGGAAGATTGGTATGTTAAATCTCTTAGTTCTATAAACGACATTAACACCAATAAAGATTCTGAGGTTAAAACAGCCATTTCAAATGCCCAAAATGAAATACAACTAAAATCGTATGAATTGAAAGAAGCACTTAACTAAAATCTATTTAGCATCATAATACAATTTGCCAAGGGTATAAGTAATCAGTAACTTACCATAAGCATTATCAAACAAATGAAAATGAAAAACTCTTTCCTGTTATTACTAGCCAGTATTTCTATGGCATCGGCACAAATTCAACCGACTACTTCACAAAAAGTAGATGAATCTTTGGTGGCAAAAAAAGTAATGGAAACCAATTCATTGGTCAAAAATATTCCATTGAAAAATATTGGTCCTTCTGTAATGAGCGGTCGTGTGGTAGACTTGGCGGTAAACGAAGATAACCCCACAGAATATTATGTAGCCTATGCTTCTGGTGGTTTATGGTATACCAATAACAACGGTAATACTTTTACTCCGGTAATGGATGAAACGCAAACCCAAAATCTTGGTGACATCGCCGTTCACTGGCAAAGTGGTACTATTTGGGCAGGTACAGGAGAAAACAATTCTTCTCGCTCATCTTATGCGGGTATCGGAATTTTAAAATCTAACGATAAGGGCAAAACTTGGCAACACATGGGTTTAAGCGATTCGCACCATATTGGGCGTATCGTGGTGAATCCGGATAATGCAAATGAGGTTACCGTTGGTGTAACAGGGCATTTATACTCGAACAACAAAGAACGTGGTATCTATAAAACCACAGATGGTGGTAAAACTTGGAAAAACACCTTATTCATAGATGACATAACAGGTATTATTGATGTAGCCGTTTCACCTCATAATTATAGCATTCAATATGCCGCAGCTTGGCAAAAAGATAGAAAAGCATGGGATTTTATTGGTAATGGCGAAGGTTCTGGTATTTACAAGAGTACAGATGCAGGTGCTAGTTGGTCAAAGATATCCACTCCCGCAAGTGGTTTTCCTACTGGCGATGGTGTAGGTAGAATTGGCTTAGCGGTTTTTGATGATACTACTGTT
>JANQUX010000202.1 GCA_030730545.1 Maribacter sp.
CCTACCCACCAAACGAAGTTGGTAATATCCCAAGCCCAGTTAACAGTTTTGTTAAGACCCCAAGTACCGATACCGGTAGAGACCGTATAAATAATACAACCTACTCCCCAAAGAAATGCCACTAAGGCAATGGAAAAAACTATCCACCAGTGCTTGTTTGCTCTGCCTTCTACTGGAGCGGCAATATCCACAGTTACATCGTGGTAGCCTTTATTTCCAATAACTAGGGGTTTACGTATAGGTGCTTCGTAATGCGACGCCATAGACTTTTGTTATAATTACTTTCTTCTATTGTTTATGCTTCGTTGGTGTTTCTAACCTTAACATGATAGAAAACATTTGGTTGAGTACCTACATGCTCCAATAAGTGGTACATACGGTCACTCGCTTTTAATTCTGCTACTTTACTCTTCTCATCATTAATATCACCAAATACAATGGCTCCATTACTACATGCAGAAGAACAAGCTGTTTGGAATTCTCCGTCAACAATAACACGCCCATCTCTTTTAGCATCAAGAATAGTTTTTTGTGTTTTTTGAATACACATAGAACATTTCTCGATAACACCTCTAGAACGAACATTTACATCTGGGTTCAATACCATTTTACCCAAATCGTTATTCATATGGAAATCGAACTCATCATTGTTATTATACAAGAACCAGTTAAAACGACGTACTTTATATGGACAGTTGTTTGCACAATATCTTGTACCAACACATCTGTTATAAGCCATTTGATTCTGACCTTGTCTACCATGTGATGTTGCCGCAACCGGACAAACAGTTTCACAAGGCGCATGGTTACAATGTTGACACATTACAGGCTGAAAAGCAACTTGAGGATTTGCAGAAGGATCTTCTAACTCCCCAAAACCACCTAATGAACCAGCATCACCAAATAAGCCATCAAAACCATCTTTCTTCTCGTTATCACCTTCGAAAGTTTCTTCCGAAGAGTAATATCTATCGATACGCAACCAGTGCATATCTCTTGATTTTCTTACTTCAGCTTTACCAACAACTGGTACGTTATTTTCAGCATGACAAGCGATAACACATGAACCACAACCGGTACAAGCATTCAAATCGATCGACATATTAAAATGATGTCCAATGGTACGATCAAAGCTATCCCACAAATCAACAGATGTCGCAGGAACCTCCTGGTGATCTAAAGAAACCATAGGAACCTCATTCCACTCAGCGTGGTTTTTAGTATTAAATATCTCTAAGGTAGTTTCCTTAATGATATCTCCTCTACCCATTAGGGTTTTATGTAATTGAATACAAGCAAACTCATGGTTACCTGCAACTTTTTCTACACTTACAGATTGATTAGCATTGAAACCATCATACAAAGTAAAGGCGTTAACCCCAGTTTGCATATCTTCTTTCAATCCTACTTTCTTACCGTAACCAAAAGAAAGACCTACAGTACCTTTTGCTTGACCTGGTTGAACTACAACCGGAACCTTCTCTAAACTAACACCATTAACTGTAAGTTTCACATAGCTACCGTCCATACCGCCATTAGCAACATTTACGTTCTCTACACCTAACTCAACGGCATCTGCTTTAGAAATAGTTACATAGTTATCCCAAGATACTCTTGAAATTGGATCGGGAAATTCTTGCAACCAAGGGTTACTTGCTTGCTGACCGTCACCCATACCAACTTTTGAATACAAGGTAAGCTCCATACCATCACTAGTGGTATTTGCCAAACTACGAACAGCCGAAGCCATTGAAGTATTCGATACAACTTCGGTAGGCTCTACCTCTGCAGCCACTACATTCTGTGCAGTACCCTCAGCGTTAACTACCATAGTGTCTGAACTGAAAACACCGTCTTGTAATGCTTGGTTCCAACTAGCTCCATTTAAAACAGCGCTTGACCAAGTATCTTTTATATAATCGTAATACGTTTGCTCGCTTCCTAGTAATTCTAAAACTACTGTTTGGAACTGCTTTGTATCAAATAATTCTTTAATAGTAGGTTGCATTAAACTATAATGCCCCTTTTTAATTTCAATATCACCCCAAGATTCCAGGTAGTGATTCGTAGAACCTACGTACTGAACAGCTTCTGTAGTTTCGTTCCAGTTTGTAGAAAATGCTACGGTAAGATCAACTTTGGACAAACCTTCTTTGAAATCGGCAGCATTTGGCAAAGAATACACAGGATTTACCCCATCCATTAACAAAGCACCAACTCTACCTGCTTTCATATCGGCAATTAAAGCATTAACTGCTTTAACATTACCTTTTCTAATATATTTAGGTGCAGCAACATCAAATGCCTTACTAGATAACATTTCGTTAATTGCCAAAACAACAGCTTGAGCATTAACATCATCTAAACCAGTTACAACAACTGCACTTGAACCTGCTTTCTTTATTTCTGTAGCTATAGAATCAACCAATGCATCATACTCAGAAGTGTTACCACCTACTGAAGTACCCATTAGTTTACCATATAATTTAGCCAAAACAACCTTTTGAGCACTTGGCTTCATAGCCACACGCTTATCTGCATTTGCACCGGTTAAAGACATATTGGCCTCTAACTGCACGTGTCTTGACATTTTGCCATTCTTTGGTACACGTCCTCTAGAATATCCTGCATCGTAACCACCTCCTTGCCAATCGGCAATAAAGTCAGCTCCAAAAGAAACTATAAGACCTGCTTTTTCGAAATCATAATCCGCTAAAGCACGCTCACCATATTTATTTTCGAATGCCGTTAAAGCGGCATCTTCTGAAATTGCGTCATAAGTAACATGAACCACATTTTCGTTAGCCGCAACCAAATCAGCCATAAGCCTATCAGTAGACGGACTTGCATATGTTTGCGTCAGTACGGCAATTTTTTTAGCCGAACCCTTAAGTCCACCCATTTTAGCTTTTACCGCTGCATTCAACACATCCCATTCAACAGGCTCACCATTAGCCAATGGCCCTTGTAATCTTGTACTATCATATAAAGAAAGAACAGAACCTTGAACTCTTGCATTTGCCGAACCACCAATTTTAGCCAAGGTATTATTCTCAACTTTAATAGGACGACCCTCACGTGTTTTGATTAAGATACTTGCAAAATCAAATCCGTTAGCAATAGTTGTTGCATAATAATTTGCAACACCAGGTACTATATTTTCTGGCAAAACCACATAAGGAATCGATTTTACAACCGGACCTTCACATGCTGCCAATGAAGCTGCTGCGGTACTAAACCCAACATACTTCAAGAAATCTCTACGATTTGTGCTTGTATTAGACAAAGTTTCCTTGTCACCCAAGAAATCATCCACAGGAATCTGCTCTACAAATTCGTTCTGCTTTAGCGCCTCAACAATGGAATCGTTAGGATTTAACTCCGCTTCGTTCTTCCAATATTTTTTGTTTGATGCCATACGTATTATCTGTAATTAGCTTCTTTAAATTATTATTAATAGTGACATTTACCACATTCCAGTCCACCCAATTGAGCAGCTGTTAAATTCTCTACACCGTACTTCTTAGATAGCTCAGCATGAATTTTCTCGTAATACTCGTTACCTTCAACTTTCACGTTTGTTTCTCTATGACAGTCAATACACCACCCCATTGTTAATGGAGAGTACTGATACATAATTTCCATTTCTTCTACAGGACCGTGACAAGTTTGACATTCTACACCCGCAACAGAAACGTGCTGAGAGTGATTGAAATAAGCAAAATCAGGAAGGTTATGAATTCTAACCCATTCTACAGGCTGACTTTCGCCAGTATATTTCTGACCTTCTTCGTCCCAACCAACTGCTTTGTATAATTTCTTAATCTCACCAGTGTAGAATTCGTTTGTATAACCATTTTCCAAATCTTCTTGCGAAGGACCTTCTGGATTACCAGTATACTCATAAATTGATTTATGACAATTCATACATACGTTTAGAGACGGAATACCTGAATGCTTGGAAACTCTTGCCGAAGAGTGACAGTATTTACACTCAATCTTATTATCCCCTGCATGAATTTTATGTGAGTAATGTATTGGCTGAATAGGCGCGTAACCTTGATCAACACCAACTTGCATCATCCAACCATAGGCAAAATAAGCGCTACCTAGCAATAAGACGATTGCAGTTACCAAAACCAAAAATTGATTTTGTGCAAAAGCTTTCCAAATTGGAGTTCTTTTTGCTGCTTTATCTTTCTCAACAACAATACCGTTTGCCTGAGCTATACGTTGTAAAGTTTTATTCACTAACAACAACATAACCACCAACAAACCGAATACAAGCACCAAAGCACCTAAAATGATTTCGTTAGAAACACCAGCAGAACCACCAGTTGCAGCAGCAGTCTGAACACCACCAGCAACAGCGGCAGGTGCAGCAGCCGGAGCGGCAGCGGTATACGCTAATATATCGTCAATATCACTATTAGACAACGTTGGAAAAGCTGTCATTGCAGCTTGGTTGTACTCTGCATAAATTTTGTTAGCATAAGCATCTCCTGATTTAATAACACCAGGACTATTCTTAATCCAAGCGTACAACCATTCTTTACCTAAGCCTTCATCTTCACTTAGTCTACTTTCTACATTTTCTAATGCAGGTCCGGTCATCTTACGATTCAACGCATGACAGGCAGCACAGTTCTGATTGAACAATGCCTTACCATTTTTAGCGTCTCCTGCACCAGCAGCTACCTCAGTAGTTGCAACTTCGGCAGCAGGCTCATCCTGCGCTGTTAACGGACTTACAAAAAGCAAAAAAGCTATTAGGGATAAACCTAAAATTTTAGAAAACTGATTTCGGTTTGGAACCTTTTTCATATATCGAATATTTCTATCGGAATCTTGGCATGATTTTGGTCATAGATGAAACCAATTATAATCCACCAAATGCCTAAATCGAATACAAAAATACGACATAGACTTTATTCGCAAAATGTTAATGTATCTATAATTTACAATTTAGAAATATTCTAAATAGATCCTGATTTATTTGTTTGATCCTTAATAAATTACTTTTGTCGGTAACGAAAATAAAATTAAAAATAGGTTATGAAAATTCTAAGTACCATCGTAGTTTTTGCTTGTTTTGCTCACTTTAGCTATGCACAAGGTGCAAATGTAAACATTGAACAAAACCCAAAAATTGACCAATTGCTAGAAATCTATAAATCTTCTCTAAGCAATAATGAATATTACAGAATACAGGTTGGTTTCGGAAACTACGCTAAAGCACAAGCCATAAAAGCAAATGTAGAAGAGGATTTTCCTGATTTGTCTTCAAAAATAGATTTTGACTCACCAACATACCGAGTTAGAGTAGGTAGGTTTACTTCTAAATTAGATGCAGAACGAAAGTTCAACGAGGTAAGAATAAAGTACCCAGACGCTATGTTATTAAAACCAAAAAAATCGACCAAATAGGTCGATTTTTTTTTGCTTATTTTCAAGAGGGATATAAATATCACCTTTTAGAATCTATTTAGATTTTAACTTCTTCTTTACAGCAACTTCTTGGAAAGCCTCTACAATATCACCCTCAATGATATCATTGTAGTTTTTAACTTGAAGTCCACAGTCATATCCTTTTGCAACTTCTCTAACATCATCTTTAAATCGTTTTAACGAAGATAATGTACCAGTGTAAATTACTACACCATCACGTATTAATCGAATATTAGAATTTCTAAAGATTTTACCACTAGTAACCATACAACCTGCAATAGTACCAATTTTAGAAATCTTGAATGTTTCTCTTATCTCAGCTGTACCAGAAATCTCTTCTTTCATTTCAGGAGACAACATACCTTCCATTGCATCCTTAAGGTCATTGATCGCAGCATAGATAATAGAATACATACGGATATCAATTTCCTCTTTCTCAGCAATCGCTTTTGCATTACCCATTGGTCTTACATTAAAACCAATAATAACTGCATCTGAAGCAGAAGCTAATAGCACGTCTGATTCTGTAATAGGACCAACTGCTTTATGAATAATATTTACCTGAATTTCATCGGTAGACAATTTCTGGAAAGAATCTGTAAGCGCTTCAACAGAACCATCAACATCACCTTTAAGAATAATGTTCAGCTCTTTGAAATCACCCAAGGCGATTCTTCGTCCGATTTCATCAAGAGTAATATGACGTTGCGTTCTAACAGATTGCTCACGTTGTAATTGAGATCTTCTTGAAGCAATTTGTTTAGCCTCACGTTCATCTTCTAATACATAGAACTTATCACCTGCTTGTGAAGCACCATCAAGACCTAATATAGATATTGGTGTAGACGGCCCGGCTTCTTTTACGATATTACCTCTTTCATCTTGCATTGCCTTAATCTTACCACTAGTGGTACCAGCCAATACATAATCTCCTATTTTAAGTGTTCCAGACTGTACTAAAACAGTAGAAACATATCCTTTACCTTTATCTAAGAAAGCTTCTACAACCGTACCTGTAGCTTTTTTACTAGGATTTGCTTTTAACTCTAACAACTCAGCCTCAAGCAATACTTTTTCCAATAACTCTTTTACACCTAAACCAGTTTTGGCAGAAATGTCGTGTGATTGAATTTTACCACCCCAATCTTCCACCAACAAGTTCATTTGAGCTAAACCTTCTTTAATCTTATCGGGGTTAGCTGTAGACTTATCAATTTTATTTATCGCAAATATAATTGGCACA
>JANQUX010000203.1 GCA_030730545.1 Maribacter sp.
AATAGTTGCGTTAAGTCAATCTTAAATTAAAGTCCTAATATTTTAGCATCAACAAAAAAGGTAGAATTCACCTCTAATTCGTGGTCGCTACTCATTAACTCATCGGTAACCGTATTCAATCGTAAACTGAATTCATCACTCTTTATATACTCTTTTAAATCTTTATCTGAGGTATCTAAAGCGATTACGCTACCTGCATCTTCAGGAACTTCATCTAAACTGGCAATTCTAATTTCTTCTAGTCCATCAGCAGAAATATACACTTCTATGGAATTTAAAAAACTAAAATCTGCTCCGTCAGGCGAAATCATGACCAATTCTAATTTGGTCAACTTAATTTCTTCAATAAGGTCTTTTCTGGTATCGTTAACGGCAAATGTAGATTCTGAATTCGTCTCCATTTCTGGAGTAAAAACATCAAAAGGTAAATCAATACCTGCAGTAGAGGGTATAGTAGCGCGCTGGCTATACTCCATATCAAACTTTGTCAACTCATCGAGCTTATCGCACGCAGAAAATATAACGAACAAACAGATAATAGAAACGTACTTCTTTAGCATAACTAGGGGTTTATGCATACAAACGCTATAACATGAGAATTATTCTAAAATATGAGTTAATACGAACCTAAATAATTTTAGCGGGTAAAAATATACGTTACCTCATCATCTGCAATATCAACGTTATCTTCAAAAGTAAGCGTAAGTTGCTCCCCTCGAGTTTCGAAAAAGTATACAGATCCGTCAGAAAAATTGATTCGGTTGGCTTGACCACCGTAAATATGTTCGCCATTATCCCTAAAGAAAACATACTCACTTTCATTGGTAACGATTACCTTATTTTTACTCGGAAGAAAACTTATTTTGGTCAACGAAAAATCAATGTCAGGTTCAAAACCGCAATAACAGACAACATCAGAAAGAATCCATTCTCCTTCTAATTCAGCATCTGCAATTAATGGGTCATCATTAGAACAAGAAATAAACAACAAGAACAACACTGCTACAATTTTCAACTTCATAAAATTCATTTACTAAAAAGAAATTAATTTAACTAGTTAAAAACCAACACGTAATAGTTCTTTTTTCCTCTCTGTAATAACACAAACTTATCGTTGATCAAATCATCGGCAGTAATCAAAAACTCTTCTTTGACCTTCTCTTTATTTACCGAAATTGAATTTTGCTTCAATTCTCTTCTCGCCTCACCGTTAGAGCCTAAAAAGTTAGTTTTAGCCGCTAATGCCCCAATCATATCAAGACCATCGGTTAATTCTGCTTTTGAAAGTTCTGCTTGTGGTACACCTTCAAAAATTTCTAAAAATGTTTTTTCATTCAACCCCTTTAAATCGGACGCTGTTGATTTACCGAACAAAATTTCACTTGCACGTACTGCATTGTCCAAATCGTCTTGCGAGTGAACCATAACGGTAATCTCGTCGGCCAACCTCTTTTGCAACAATCTTAAATGCGGTGCCTCGGTATGTTGTTTTATCAAGTCTTCAATTTCTTGCTGACCTAAAAATGTGAAAATCTTTATGTATTTATCGGCATCTTCATCTGAAGTGTTCAACCAATATTGGTAGAATTTATAGGGCGATGTTCTTTCGGCATCTAACCAAACATTACCACCTTCGGTTTTACCGAATTTAGTGCCATCTGCCTTAGTAATTAACGGGCAAGTAAGTGCATACCCTTTACCACCTGCTATTCTTCTAATTAATTCTGTACCTGTAGTTATATTACCCCACTGATCACTACCACCCATTTGAAGGCTACAGTTATGCTCTCTGTATAAGTGCAAGAAATCGTACCCTTGTACTAATTGGTAGGTAAATTCGGTAAAAGACATACCCTCCTTTGCTTCTGAAGAAAGGCGTTTTTTTACAGAGTCTTTCGACATCATGTAATTTACCGTAATATGCTTACCTACATCTCTAATAAATTCTAAGAACGAGAAATTCTTCATCCAGTCATAATTATTGACCAGAACGGCTGCATTATCACCCTCACTTGTAAAATCTAAAAAACGAGACAATTGCTCTTTTAATGCATTTTGATTGTGACGAAGTGTTTTCTCATCAAGTAAATTACGTTCTGCAGATTTACCAGAAGGATCACCTATCATACCCGTTGCACCACCAATTAAAGCATAAGGCTTATGACCCGCTACTTGAAAATGGCGAAGCATCATTACCCCTACCAAGTGACCTATATGTAAAGAATCGGCCGTTGGATCTATACCCATATACGCCGATTGCATTTCTTCTAATAAATGTTCTTCTGTTCCTGGCATTGCATCATGCAACATTCCGCGCCATTGTAACTCCTTGACAAAATTTGTCATCTCTTCCTTAATTTTAATTGAAATGCAAATATAAATGGAATTCTCGCCAGTACACAGTAGATTAAAGCATGAATTTATTCACCTGTATTCGCTAAATTTGAATTATGGTATTAGTTACAGGAGGCACGGGGTTGGTGGGGTCGCATTTGCTGCTGAAATTAACATTGAATAATAAAAATGTTAGAGCTCTTTATAGATCTGCGGATAAACTGACTATTGTCAAAAAAATCTTTTCTTACTACTCGAATGATTCCGATGCTTTATTCGATAAAATCGATTGGGTACAGGGTGATATTTTAGACATACCGTCTTTAGAAAATGCCATTGAAAATGTTACCCTGGTGTACCATTGTGCCGCTTATATTTCTTTCAACCCTTCAGATTTTAAAAAGCTAGAACGTATCAATAGAGAGGGTACCGCCAATATTGTAAATTTATGTATTGCTAGTGGTGTAAAAAAGTTATGCCATGTAAGTACCATTGGTACGATCGGAAGACCAATTACCACAGAACGAGTTGATGAAGAAACGGAGTGGACCAGACAACATGCCAACCCATATGCGATTACCAAACATCTTGCAGAGATGGAAGTTTGGCGTGGGGCACAAGAAAATCTTAAGGTCGTAATAGTAAATCCGGGAGTGATACTGGGTCCTGGTTTTTGGAACAGTGGCAGTGGTTCTTTCTTTAAAACAGCTTCTAAAGGATATAACTATTACCCACCCGGCGGATCAGGCTTTGTAACCGTAAACGATGTCACCAACATTATGATCGCACTAATGAATTCTGAAATTTGTAGCGAGCGTTTTATATTGGTGTCAGAAAATTTATCGTACCAAGAAGTTTTACGAAGAATTGCTACACATATGGAAAAAAAACCTCCTACGAAATCATTAAAATTTTGGCAACTGCATATTGGAAGAATCGTAGACGGACTAAGAAATCTACTCACTGGTAGCCAAAGAACCATTACCAAGAGTACTATTTATGGTCTACAACACCCAACTACTTTCAATAACGAAAAAATTAAAGAAGCGTTGAGTTTAGAATTTGAACCTATTGATGAACAACTGAAATTTTGTTCGAAACTATTTATTTCTGAACATCGTTAGAGGGTATAGAATCTTTCGCCAATTTGTCAATTTTACTTTTAGACTTTTCAACTAAACTTAGACTATCTCTAATTTTTTTCTCAGCTTCTAGTTTTAAACGTTGCTCTTCAAGATCAGATTCTACCTTCTTATACATATTCTCATAACGCAAAGGCTTCGAGGCATAATACCTATCGCTATCTACAAACTGCGCACTATCTATTTCATACTTGGCAAACACATAATCTGTAGGTTCTATTCCATTTTCTCTCAACTTGCCAAGATTTGTTGCTTTTGAAGCGTTGACCACCGCCATTTCTTTGATAATTGCCACCATTTTATCTTCTGGTATTAAATTATCGGGCTTTTCAATTAATTCTTCGGCGCAAGAAGACAAAAAAAGTAGCCCCAATAGTAAAAAAATTAGTGGTCTCATGGTCTATTGTATGTTAGTCTTTTTGCATTTCGTTTTTCAGAAAACTGACCATTGCTATAGCCTAAATGTCCATTAATAAAAGTATGTACCACCTTTGAAGAAAACGTAGTATTTTCAAAAGGAGACCATTTACATTTATAGGCAATATTCTCTTTCGTAACCGTCCAAGGGCTATTTAAATCTGCTACTACCAAATCTGCATAATAGCCTTCTCTAATATACCCACGCTTTTCTATCTGAAATAAGATTGCCGGGTTATGGCACATTTTCTGCACCATTTTCTCTAACGTAATTTTACCCTCTTTTACCTTTTCTAACATGGCGTTCAATGCATGCTGAACTAGTGGTCCGCCAGATGGTGCTTTTGTATACACATTATCCTTTTCTTCTAGTAAATGAGGGGCATGATCTGTAGCGATAACATCTATTCTGTCATCTAAAAGAGCATCCCAAAGCATATCTCTATCCTTAGCTGTTTTAACTGCCGGGTTCCATTTTATCAATGACCCTTTTTCGGCATAATCGGCATCAGAAAACCAAAGGTGATGTATACATACCTCAGCAGTTATTTTCTTTTGCTCTAACGGAATATCATTTCGGAATAAATCGGTTTCCTTTCCGGTGGATAAATGAAAAACATGTAACCTAGCACCTGTTTTCTTAGCCAAAGCAATTGCCCTTGAGGAAGAAAGATAACAAGCTTCTTCACTTCTAATAATAGGATGCATGGTAATAGGAATATCATCACCGTACTCTGCCTTATACTTCTCCATATTTTTACGAATGGTCGTTTCATCTTCGCAATGCGCAGAGATGACCATTTCGGTATTACGGAATATACTTTCAATTACCTTTTCGTCATCGACCAACATATTACCAGTCGATGATCCTAAAAATAATTTAATACCTGAACAGGCATTTTTGTCAAGCCTTTTTAGTTCTTCTAAATTATCATTGGTACCACCAAACAAAAAAGAATAATTAGCATAGGCAGCGTTGGCCGCCATCGCAAACTTTTCTTCTAGTTTCTCAATTGTGGTGGTTTGTGGTGTGGTATTGGGTTGCTCCATAAAAGTAGTAATACCACCGGCAAGAGCGGCTCTACTTTCTGTTGCTATAGTACCTTTATGTGTAAGACCGGGTTCTCTAAAATGAACTTGATCATCAATAACGCCTGGCAATATATGCTTACCAGTAACATCGATAACCTCAGCATCTGCATCAGATATATCTCTCGCTACTTTTACGATGATATCATCAACAATTAGAATATCACTTTGTTGTATGATCCCCTCATTAACAATTGTACCGTTCTTCAATAAAATCTTACCCATAATTAAAACTTATTTTTTAAGAATAGACTTCTCATTTTCATAATAAATACACCCCAAATTGCTTCACTTATTATCGATGAACTCATTTTTGATTTCCCTAAAACACGATCCCTAAAAATAATGGAAACTTCCTCTATTTTAAAATGTTTTAGATAGGCCCTAAATTTCATTTCGATCTGAAAAGCATAACCTACAAACCGAACCGAATCTAAATCTATTGCTTCTAACACTTCGCGCTTATAACAAACAAAACCTGCTGTTGGATCATCTACACGCATACCGGTAATCAATTTCACATAAATAGAGGCACCGTAAGACAACAACACCCGATACAATGGCCAGTTGACAACATTTACGCCCTTTTTATATCTAGAACCTACAGAAAGATCAGCACCGTTTTCGCACGCTTTTAGCAACCTCAACAAATCTGATGGTGTATGCGAAAAATCGGCATCCATTTCAAATATGTAATCGTAGCCCTTGGCTATTGCCCATTTAAAACCATGAATGTATGCGGTACCTAACCCCGATTTTTCCAATCTAGTTTCTAAAAAAAGTTTTCCTTGAAACTCTTGCTGTAGTCCGCGAACGCAATCACCTGTTTTATCTGGCGAATTATCATCGACAATAAGCACATGAAACTCTTTCTGTAAATCGAATACCGCTCTAATTATAGCCTCTACATTCTCAATTTCATTATACGTAGGTATGATTACAATGCTACTGGACATAAGTTATTTATAGGTGTTTTGACAAAAGTAAGGTTTTAATAGTCGTCTTAAAATGGACATCAATACCTTTATGAAATATTTAAACTAGGTAGGTTGCCTTAAATTTGTAATTTTGCCACTTAGTAACCTATGCAAATGTTGACTAAAATTCCGAAGCAGTTTTACTTTTTTTTAGCTGTACTATTCATTCTAAACCTTATTCAATCTAGTTTTACGCAACTCATTTTTGATGAAGCTTATTACTGGTATTACAGTCAGAACATGGCTTGGGGTTACTTTGACCATCCGCCGATGGTGGCGTTATTGGTGAAAATCAGCAGCTTCTTTTTTAATGACGAACTCGGTGTTCGTTTTATGAGTTGCGTATTGTCTGCAGTGAATATCATTCTACTTTGGCTCATGATAGACAACCCAAAAAAGAATGATTATATCAAGCAATTTTTTGTTCTGGTTTTTTCGATGACGCTGTTAAATGCCTATGGCTTTTTCACTCTACCAGATACTCCCCTATTATTTTTTACAAGTTGCTTTTTATTGACCTACAAGCATTTTTTAAAGAAGCCAAACCTTTCTATCGCCATTGTTATGGGCATTTTTATGGCTGCCTTAATGTACAGTAAGTATCATGCAGTTCTGGTCATATTTTTTGTACTACTATCAAACCTTAAACTTACCACTAACAAATATGCTTGGCTTGCCGTTGCAGTCGCCTTATTTTGTTACAT
>JANQUX010000204.1 GCA_030730545.1 Maribacter sp.
CCTTCTCTCTAAAGAAAAATCTGAATGCTCTTTTAATTCTGCGTTCAAGGTTGTTCTCCATTCTTCGATTTTAGCATCGTCTACCTTAAACTTACTTTGAAACACCTTTATTAAGGGTTCCATTAGGGTTCTAACACTATCTATATCGAAATATAACCTGCCTGTTCTTCGAATGAAGAAATCCATAGGGGTTTGCACCATTTCATAATCAATTCCGAAAGCCAATTCCGCCGTAGCTAAACGCACGTATTTATCATCTTCTACAATACCCTTATAATTTTCAAGAATAGTCTCTGTCTGTTTACCATAGTTGGTTACTAAAAACCAAGCATCATGCTTTGTAAAACCCTCGCCCTTAATTTGGTCAAACACCTCATCAATATATTTTTTTACATGCTTGAATTTCTTAAAATCTACGTTTCCACATAAAAATATTTCCTCGGTGTAACATTCTTTAAGTTCGGTATCATATTCCTCTTCCATTTTCTTAGCAATACGATCCACTACTCTTTCTGCCATTTTACGATAGCCTGTTAATTTACCGCCAGCAATACTTATTAAACCTGTGTCTGATACAAAAATTTCATCCTTTCTTGAAAGTTCTGAAGCAGATTTACCTTCTTCGTGTATTAGGGGTCTTAAACCTGCCCAAGAGGAAACAATATCTTCTAACTCTAAATTAATGGCTGGAAACATATTATTAACCGCAGAAATCAAATAAATGGCATCTGCAAGATCAGTTGTTACATTCTCTTTATTATCGTTAAAGTTGGTATCTGTGGTACCTACATAGGTAATTTTACCTCTTGGTATGGCAAACATCATTCTACCGTCGGGTATATCAAAATAGCAAGATTGTTTCACCGGTAATTTTTCGTATGGAAAAACTAAGTGAACCCCTTTGGTCAAATGAAGTTGTTTTCCTTGTTTAGAATTGTTAAGGCTTCGCAATTCATCTACCCACGGACCAGCAGCGCTGATTACATATTTAGACTTAATTGTAAACTCTTTGCCCGTAACCGTATCTATTGCCTTAACTCCTGCAATTTTCTCGTTGTCGTAAATAAACTCATTTACCTTGGCATAATTTAATGCCTGCGCACCAAATAAAAGACTGGTTTTTATATTCTCAATGGTTAAACGTGCATCGTCTGTTCTATATTCAGCATAATAACCTGCACCGTTCAAAATCTTTTTAGGTAACAAAGGTTCCAACTTCATGGCTTCCTTTTTCTCTAGCATTTTTCGCTTATCATCGCCCGTAACTTGAGCTAAAATATCATAAACCTTAAGACCAATGGATGTCTGCCATTTACCGTAAG
>JANQUX010000205.1 GCA_030730545.1 Maribacter sp.
AATTAGAGCTGCATTTGTATCAAAAAATGCAGGGAAAATATTATAGCCTAGCACAAAGAATAATCCGCCTAAAATAACACCGAGTAGATAAACGTTTAAAAATCGTTTGGCATCAAATAAGTTTAGAAAAATACGCCCAACAAAATAAATCATCAACATGTTCCAAAACAAGTGTCCGATACCGCCATGAAAAAATGAATAGGTAACAATTGACCAAGGCTGAAAAGCGATATCAACAATATCATTATTTAGCTCGAACCATTGAGCAATGCTATTTTTTGGTATGCCCAGTAAAAAGGGTATTAAAGCATTTACAATAAAAACTACGACATTGACCGCAATAAGTTTCTCTGCAATATTTAACCTACTAAACTGATATTTTAAATCTGGTTGAGCCATAATTTAGTTCCACCTATTTTTATTAAACTGATTTTTCTTCCAGTACCACATCATTAAGAATCCGAATAAGGCACCACCTACGTGGGCAAAATGCGCTATACCCTGACCGAATAAACTATACCCCGTAACTCCAGAAAACAAATCTAACCCAATTAAAACAGGAATGAAATATTTAGCTTTTATAGGAACAGGCAAAAACATAAGAAATAATTCACTATTCGGATAAGACATTCCGAATGCCACTAAAACACCATAAATAGCTCCTGATGCCCCAACCACTGGTGTATTGAAAGCCGCTAAAAAGTTATCAATAGTGTCTTTCCCAGCAATGGTGTACCACTCTGTGTTATACTGACCACTATTAATAATTTCTAAAATACTACTTTCAGAAATCCCTGCATCTACCAAAGCACTCATTCCTGCATTGTAGTAATAATAATTAACCCCAATATGAATTAATGCAGCCCCCAAACCTGCTGAAATGTAGAAAAACAAAAATTTATTTCTACCCCACATACGCTCTAATGGTGTACCAAATGCCCAAAGCGCGTACATATTAAATAGAATATGCATAAACCCACCATGCATGAACATATGAGTTAATATCTGCCAAAGCTGAAAATGATCGTTTTTAGGAAAGTACAAAGAAAACCACTCGTACATTTGCTCGCCATACATTTGCGTAGCTATAAAAAACAGCACATTTATAATAAGTAAGTGCTTTATTGTTTCCGTTAATCTTCCCATTTATATAAATTTTCGTTCAATATCATTTTCTGTAATAGTAACATATACTCTTTTGTTAAACGGACTCAAGGTCGATTCTTTACAAGCGAATAAATCATTCACTAATTTCACTTGAGAAAACTCGTCTAAGGTCTCACCTGTTTTAACCGATAATGTTTTTGCCAATGTTTTTGCCAGCATATCACTTTGCGAGAAACTATCGCCTGGTATTTCTTGTTGAAAATCAGAAATTAGTTGCTCCATTATCATCTGCACTTCACTTTCAACAACTAGTACAGGTACACCAGAAATTTCTACTCCGTCTTCGGCAATTTCTCCGAATACAAAACCGACAGTACATAAATTCTCTTTAATCTCTTTCAAAATGTTTATTTCCCCTGGCGAAAAAGACAACGACAACGGAAAAAGTAATTGCTGACTGACAGCCTCTTTGATGGTAATATTCTTTAAAAAATTCTCGTATAGTACGCGTTGATGCGCCCTACTTTGATTTATAACCACCATACCCGATTTTATGGTCGTTATAATATACTTTTTACGTAACTGAAATGTAGTGGTCGTATGTTCTACAGTATCTTTCTCATTATCAAAAATACTACTATTAACAACCTCTGACTCGAACTCTAAATGGCTCGCACCGGTTTCTACATTAGTTTCGATACCAGCATACAAACTCTCCCACCCATCTACTTTTGGTTTTGAATAACCACCACCAAAATTTCCTCTCGACGGCTGTACGTTTTCAAAAGGGTTGAACGAGTCGACCACAACTTGCGGTATACCAACCTGTTTATTTTTATAAGAATACGGTGTATCTAAATTTAGGTCTTGCTCAAAGTCTAAAGCAGGCACCACATTAAATTGACCCAAACTATGCTTTACCGTCGACTTTAGCATAGCATAAAGCGTATGCTCGTCATCAAACTTAACCTCTGTTTTTGTTGGGTGTATGTTTATATCAATAGTACCTGGATCAACCTCTAAATTCAAAAAATAACCTGGATGCGTTCCTGGTCTAATAACCCCTTCAAAAGCACCTAAAATGGCATGATGCAAATACGGACTCTTTATAAACCTATTATTGGCAAAGAAAAACTGCTCTCCCCTGCTCTTTTTAGCGAATTCAGGTTTTTGAATATACCCTGAAATTTTAACTACATGAGTTTCCTCGTCAACAGGCACTAACTTCTCATCTGTCTTTCTACCAAAAATATGTACGATACGTTTTCTGAAATCGGTAGCCGGTAATTGAAAAACATCGCTACCATTATTATAAAAATTGAACGCTACTTGCGGATGCGCCAATGAAATTCGATGAAACTCATCGGTTATATGCCTAAATTCTACTTGATCAGATTTTAAGAAATTTCGCCGAGCAGGTATATTAAAAAAAAGATTCTTAACCAACATAGAAGTACCCTTAGGGGCAACTACAACTTCTTGACTTACAATTTTGCTCCCTTCAATTTTAATCTTCGTACCAATATCATCATCTTCAGTTCTGGTAAGCATTTCTACATGCGCGATAGCTGCAATCGAAGCAAGAGCCTCGCCTCTAAAACCTTTGGTATGTAAATTGAATAAGTCTTCTGCTTTTTGAATTTTAGAAGTAGCGTGGCGTTCAAAACTTAAACGAGCGTCTGTACCACTCATACCCTTTCCATTATCGACAACTTGAATTAGTGTCTTACCACCATCTTTAATAATCAATTGTATTTCAGTAGCACCGGCATCAATGGCATTTTCCACCAATTCTTTCACCACAGAAGATGGACGCTGTACAACTTCACCCGCAGCAATTTGATTTGCTACATGATCAGGTAATAATCTAATAATATCTGCCATTATGAAGTAAAGAAAATTGTAAGATCAAAATCGATTATATAAAGAAAAATAAGAAGTAAAACGGCAACTATAATTACCATTCTCATTTTTAAATTGCGATCCCCTTTTCTTTTGGAGTCTTCGATGGCACTATTTATTTTTCTTTTTAAGCCTCGAGATGTATTTAACGTGCTACGAAATTGGTCGAATTTAGGTTCCATTTTAAACGGATTGCCTTTTCCTTTACCATCATAATACCTAGGATTGTATTCAAATGACCTATTTTTTCGTAACCGCGTTATTTTGCTCAACATCCCCATAGCTCCAAAGTTACTTAAAATAGAAAAATAGGGCATGTTACCAATGCCAAAATTTGTTAACATCTTACGACACTAACCTAATACTCTTAAAATTAAAAGAAAATAGAGCTTTTAAAAAGGCTACTAACTACCTAAAACTGCCATTTTTATGGCGGCAATAGCGGCTTCAGTACCTTTATTACCATGCTTACCACCACTACGGTCTATGGCTTGTTGCATGTTATTATCTGTAAGTACACAAAAGATAACAGGCACATTGGTCGTTATATTTAAGTCTTTGATACCTTGAGCGGTAGCCTCACATACAAAATCGAAATGTTTGGTCTCCCCTTGTATAACACTACCAATAGCAATTACGGCATCAAGTTTATGGCTGTTAATCATTTTTTTTGAACCAAAAATAAGCTCAAAACTACCAGGCACATTCCATCGTATAATGTCAGATTCTTGTGCACCACAATCAAGTAGCGCTTTAAAAGCACCAGAACACAACCCTTCTGTAATTTCTGAATTCCATTCTGAAACAACAATCCCAAACCGAAGTCCGTTCGCGTTTGGGATTGTTGCCTTATCGTAAACCGATAAATTTTTATTTACTGTAGCCATTATTCTCCACTTTTAGCCATACCTATAAAAGCATCTATAGAAGCAGCATTTTCTGATTTTGGAAAATCGTCTTTAATTCTTTGGAAAAAACCTAAAGCTTTATCCTTATCTCCCATTTCTAAAGCAGTAATACCGGCTTTATATAAAAATTTAGGAGCAGTATATTTATTATCACTATGTTTTATGGCAGACTCGTAATAACCTAAAGCATCGGACGCCTGATTCAATTGCATAAAAGCATCGCCCAAACCACCTTTTGCCAAAGCACCTAACACAGCATCATCAGAGCTAAAATCTTCTAAATATGTAATAGCCTCTTGGTATTTGCTCATGTTCAAATAAGACATACCTGCACCGTAATTTGCAAGGTTAGCAGCTTTAGTACCACTATATTCTTCAATAATATCTAAAAAACCATATTTACCTTCCGCACCTTCTAATGCCAAAGTAAACAATGAATCTTTTGCAGTTGTGGCAACCAAAGCTTGGTCAAAATATTGTTGCGGGTAGTACATCTCGTTAGCTGCACTAGACTCCTTCGGTTTCTCTACAAACTGGTTGTAAGCTAAATAACCTAAAACACTGATGGCAATAACACCAATGGCACCTAAAATGAAATTCTGATTCTTAGAAACCCACTCTTCTGATCTAGAAGCTCCTTCATCTAAAGAACTAAAAACCTCAGCTGTTGTGCTTTCCTGTTCGTCAAATTCCTGTTGCTCAGCTTTTGTTTCAGGTTTATATCCTCTTTTCTTATATGTTGCCATCTATAAATTTATTGGTCGCGCAAAAATAATGGTTTTATTGAAATCGCAAAGTGTATTTATTCGTTATTTTTGGATATTTTAAGCAAGTTTACATTCTTCCAATTTTTAAATCCGATTTTATTAATGCTGCTGAGACAATTATCATTGATCAATTACAAAAATTTTGAAGCGAAAGAGCTGACGTTCGATGCCAAAATAAATTGTTTTGTAGGTGATAACGGAATTGGAAAAACGAATATTCTCGACTCTATATATCACCTATCATTCGGCAAAAGTTACTTTAACCCGGTATCTTCTCAAAACATTCGTCACGGTTCAGATTTTTTTGTAATCGATGGTACTTTTGAAAAAGAAGGTAGGGAAGAGAAAATTGTTTGTAGCCTAAAAAAGAACAATAAGAAAATTATTAAACGTAACGGAAAAGCATATGATCGCTTTGCCGACCATATTGGTCTTCTACCGCTAGTTATTATTTCGCCGGCAGATAGAGACCTTATCATAGACGGTAGCGATACCCGAAGAAAATTTATTGATGGTGTTATCTCACAATCAGACAAAAGTTATTTACAGAACCTCATCAATTACAATAAGGTGGTTTCGCAAAGAAATGCGCTATTAAAGTATTTCGCTGCGAACAGAACTTTCAATAAAGATACTTTAGCGGTCTACAATGAACAGATGAGTACCTATGGCACAGAAATCTTTAAAAAGAGAACATCATTCTTAGAAGCTTTTATTCCTATTTTTCAAGAACAATACAAATCTATTACCGGCAACACCGAAGATGTATCCCTTTCTTACGATAGTAAATTGAAAGAGTACGATTTAATTACACTGTTAAATAAAAACCTAGACAAAGACCGCGCGCTACAATATACAAGCATTGGCATACATAAAGACGACCTTAATTTTGAAATCAACAAGTACCCTATTAAAAAGTTCGGTAGTCAAGGGCAACAGAAATCTTTTTTAATAGCTTTAAAATTCGCACAGTTTCATTTTATGAAATCGCAAAATGGCACTACCCCAATTTTAATTTTAGATGATATTTTTGATAAGTTGGATGAGCATCGTGTATCACATATTATAACTTTAGTGAATGATGAGAATTTCGGACAGATTTTCATTAGTGACACCCATGCGGATAGAACGGAAAGTGTTGTTAAAAAAATTCATCAATCTTATAAAATCTTTAAATTGTAATGATGAAAAAATTACTGATTCTTAGCTTTCTAATTCTTACTTCTTGTAATTCTAAAATTGACAAAAATCAATTGCACCTATTAAATGGTTATTGGGAAATAAAAGAGGTTACCTTTAAAGACGGAGCAAAAAAAGAGTATTCTATTAATAGTACCGTTGACTATATACAATTAGATTCTCTCACAGGATTCAGAAAAAAAGTAGACCCAAAATTTAATGGAACTTTTGAAACCTCTAATGATGCGGAACCTTTTCATATTAGAATATCGAATGATTCGATCTTTATGAGTTACAACAACAATTCGAACACTTGGGAAGAGGTACTGACCAAACTATCGGAAGAAAGTTTTTCTGTAAAAAACAAAGAAGGACTCATTTACCAATATAACAGATTTGAACCTATAAACATAACCCCATAATGGCAAGCAGAGGCAACGATAATACTTCAATGAAAGACGCAATTTCTGCATTTATTCAAAAGAATAAATTGGAAAAAGGAATGGACAAAGTAGATGTAAGAATTGCATGGGCCAAACTTATGGGTAACGGAGTAAATAATTACACCACAGAAATTGAATTAAAGTTCGACACTCTTTATGTGGCTTTAAGCTCTTCTGTATTACGTGAAGAATTAAGCTTAGGCAAATCAAAAATTATACGAATGCTCAACGAAGAAATCGGAAAAGAGGTCGTGAAAAAATTAGTGCTTAGATAGCTGTTGGCGGTTGGGTGGTTGTTGGTGGTTGGTTGTTGGTTGTTGG
>JANQUX010000206.1 GCA_030730545.1 Maribacter sp.
GCTTCAATTTGTAACATCGATTTATTTAAAAACTCCATGGTTTCTCTCCAGGTGTTCTTATTGTGAATTGAAACGCCCTTTAGTTCAACATACACCCGTGAAATATCTTTTTGGTTATCTAATATAAAGAAATCCTCATAAACAGCTTCAGGAAGATATTCATCTTCTAATATAGATTTAAGTGCAACTAGTTGGTCCCATACCTTTATACGCTGTTCAAAATCTGAATCGACATCAATGGAAACCATTGCCATTTTTAAATCAAAATGAAATTTTAATGATAATCCTTTCACCTTAGTCTTATATAATGTCCACTTATTCGGAAACGATTTTCCAAAAGCGATCCAAAATTCTTCCCGTAATTTTCTAGATTCTTCTTTGCTGAACATTTATAAAAAATATGCGATAGTTATACCAAGTATGATAACCAATAATTTTCTTAAATTAAATTTATGACCTTCAGAACTTTCAAATAATATAACTGTCGAAATATGCAGAAATACTCCTATTACTAATGCATTTAGGTATATACCATAAGTTGACACTAATTCAATAGTATGTGCTAAATAAGTGCCCAAAGGAGTCATGATAGAAAATAATACCATAAAAAGTCCAGCATATAGTGGCTTTATATTTGAGCCTAAAAGAAATATGCTTAGAATAATTGCAATAGGAATCTTATGTATTAGAATACCATAAATGATAGTGTCATTCGTACCTATTGGAAGACCTTCTAACAGTGAATGAATACATAGGCTTATAAAGAGTAACCATGGGAATGTTTGGCTATCTTTTGATATATGCACATGACCATGTTCAGCTCCTTTAGAGAAAAATTCCAAGAAAATTTGAAATAGAATCCCTAGCATGATAAAAACACCAATAGATTTGGGTTCTAAACTAGAATATACTTCGGGTAACATTTCAAAAATGGTAAGCGCCAATAGAAATGCTCCACTAAAAGCCAATAATAGTTTAAAAGATTCATTTTTTTGTGGTTTGGTTATAACCACAAACAGAAAACTAATAAGCACTCCCAGAATAGGTAAAATATAAATCATGTGATGCTGATAAACCTTTTAAAAAAGGAAATAGGTCATAAATTAAACAGGCGTCAAAATTAGCGTATTTTTGCGGTACGAGAAAAGATGAATATGGGTAATAATTTTAAAATGGTCGCAAAGACCTTATTTGGTTTTGAAGAGCTGCTTTCGAAAGAACTTAGAAATCTAGGTGCCAGTAATGTGGTAGAGGGAACTCGAAATGTATCTTTTGAAGGAGATACTGGTTTTATGTACAAAGCTAACCTGTGTTTAAGAACAGCTATTAAAATTATAAAACCTATCCATTCGTTTCGTGTTAGAGATGAGAATGACTTGTATAAGAAGATTTATGCGATGGATTGGGCCGAGCATCTTTCTGTCAGCGAAACTTTTGCGATAGATGCTACCGTAAACTCTGAGCAGTTTACACATTCATTATATATCTCTCAAAAAACCAAAGATGCCATAGTTGATAAATTTAGAGATACAGATGGTATTAGACCAGATGTAGATGTAAAAGATCCTGATCTTCGTATAAATATTCATATTCATAATAATGATTGTAATGTGTCATTAGATAGTTCTGGTTATTCATTACATAAAAGAGGTTATCGTACGGCAACGAATATCGCACCTATAAATGAAGTATTAGCTTCTGGCTTGCTATTATTAAGTGGCTGGGATGGTCAGTCAGATTTTCTTGATCCTATGTGTGGTAGTGGTACTATGCTTACTGAAGCCGCTATGATAGCCTGTAATATACCGGCCAATATTAATAGGAAGGGATTTGCTTTTGAAAAATGGTCAGACTTTGATGCTGATTTATTTGAGAAAATTATTGATTCTTGCTTAAAGAAAACCAGAGAGTTTCATTTTAAAATTATTGGTTACGATAAAGCACCTTCTGCGGTAAGAAAAGCTCAAGATAATATTGAAAATGCTAATCTAACCGACTATATTACGGTAGAAAGAAAAGATTTTTTCAAAACCGAAAAAGAATCGCAAGGAACACTGCATATGTGTTTTAACCCGCCATACGGTGAGCGATTAGATATTGAAATGGAGAACTTTTACAGTGCTATAGGTGACACCTTAAAGCAAGGATATCCTGGTACTAATGCATGGTTTATAACAAGTAATTTACCAGCTTTAAAGTTTGTAGGTCTAAGACCTTCTCGTAAAATTAAAGTGTTTAACAGCCACTTAGAGTCTCGATTGGTGAAGTACGAGATGTACGAAGGAAGTAAGAAGGCAAAATTTCAAAAAAATACGGAAGAATGAAGCTAAAGCACAAAGTTCTAATCTATAATTTTTTGAGTTTTGCGGTACTGTTTGTTTTATTTCGTTACATTTTATATGTTACTGTCACTATGAACTCTCTTTATTTATCAGCTATTGCCGCCATTACTGCTTCTTTTTTAGCTCCTAAATTTGCTGTTGCCAAAATTGAAGGTGTCGATAAAATTGTGATGAAATGGATTTTTATAAAGGGCTTTAAAACTTTATAGACGCTCTTTTGGTTTTGGTGGACCTTGTGGTTCACTAGATAATTCAATCTTTTTCTTGATCTTATTTTTCTTTTTATATAGCGGTAAGAAATAAGAAATACTGTAGTTATAGCCTATTCCGAAATTACTATCCCAGGTTACCTTATTAAAACCTGGTATCCATAGATTAGGAAATCTTTCAAAATCATTATTATTGGAAGATACAATGAGACCTAAGCGTATACTTGCGCCCACATACACATTAGAGAATAATTCTACTTTCGTACCAAAAACACCCTCTAACCAAGTGGCATTTAGACCAGAAAATTTCTCAGGTACATCAGAGCCGTTTGAAAATCCGTCAGGACTCCAATATCTATTCGTGTCAAAATATTGATAATTGTTAAGTGTGTTATCGAATGTGCTAAATGCCAATCGACCACCCATATAAATTAAGTTTCGCTCACCGTACCAGTTTGCATAATTATTTTTGTTTACACCTATTTTTATATAATTGCCAGAAGTAGTAAAATTATATAAATCTTCTTGTCGTGTTTTCTCTTCAGTACCTATCTCTGCAGCTAAATATAAATTTTGAGTTAATCTATAATCTGCAACTATTTCAAAGCCTTTATAATTATCATCTAAAGCTGCTGTTATAATTCTACTTAAATCAATACCCAAGCCTAAGCCATATGACTGTTTATAACCGACAGTATCTTTTGGGTTTAGATCAATAGGCTTGCTTTGGCTAAATACCGTACAAGTAATTAATAGGAGTAAAAGATTAATGAAATATCTTGACATGTGTAGAATCTGAGTTGGTGACTAACGATTGTGTTATTTCGATATCTTGAATCCAATTATTGGTGTCTGCTGTTACCTCGGCTACTAATTCATCATAATTGACTACAAAACCACAGCCACGAGAGAGAAAGTCTTCAATTCTTGAATACGTAAAAGTTATGGTATCAACATTGCCTGTTTCTGTACCATCTTCGGCTGCAGTAGAACTATTTATGAGTATAAAACTAGTAGTGTTCTCATCTGTTTTTAATGGGATGGATATGGTACTTAAATTGCTGCGGTCTGTTACTGTATTTACGGTAACAGTTTGCCCAACGCCTACAACTCTCAAAGTTGGAACTTGCTTTAAAGTTGTGGTATCTGATATATCGTAAAATTCTATGACCAATAGGGGAGTGTCACCTTCTACGCAGATATCATCTTTCTCGCATGATGACGAGAGAATTATCCCTAGAAAAATTAATAATCCGATTTGAAATCTTCTCATTTTAAACTTTCTTTTCTAAAAGTACAACATTTTCTACGTGATGGGTCTGTGGAAACATGTCTACAGGTTGAACCCTAGTTACAGTATACATTTCTTTCATCATTTCTAAATCTCTAGCCTGCGTAGCGCTGTTACAGCTTACATAGACCACTTTTTTAGGAGCAATGTTCAATATTTGTTGAACTACATCTTTGTGCATACCATCGCGTGGTGGGTCTGTAATAATTACATCTGGCACTCCATTCTGAGCTATAAATTGTTCGTTGAAAACATTTTTCATATCACCAACAAAGAAATCTACGTTCTCAATTTCATTACGAACAGCATTTGCCTTTGCATCTAATATAGCTTCTGGCACCGATTCTATACCTACTACTTTCTTAGCCTTCTTAGAGACAAATTGAGCAATAGTTCCTGTACCTGTGTACAGATCATACACCAATTCATCACCTTTTAAATCAGCAAAATCTCTGGTTATTTTATATAACTCGTAAGCTTGTTCTGAATTTGTTTGATAAAAAGATTTTGCATTAATTTTGAATTTCAATCCTTCCATTTCTTCGAAAATATGATCTCGACCAGAAAAACAGATGATTTCTTGATCGTAAATGGTATCGTTCTGTTTCGGATTGATAACATATAATAAAGAGGTAATCTCTGGAAACGTTTTAGCAAGATGATTTAGAAGCAATTCTCTTTTCTCTTTATCATCTTCAAAAAACTGAACCATTACCATTATTTCACCAATAGATGTTGTACGAAGCATAAGAGTTCGCAACATACCATATTGATTACGCGGATTGAAAAAAGTTAATCCGTTTTCAACGGCAAATCTTTTAGTTTCTAAACGAATGGCATTTGATGGGTCTTTTTGAAGGTGACATTTTTTAATATCCAATATTTTATCCCACATGCCTGGTATATGAAAACCTAATGCATTTTTATCTTCAATTTGAATGTCAGATTGTATTTCGTCAAGAGTTAACCAACGGCTATCAGAAAATGAAAATTCCATTTTGTTTCTGTAGAAGTATTGTTGGGCCGAGCCAAGAATAGGTGTCAATTCTGGCAAATCTAAATGCCCGATTCTTTTTAAGTTATTTTCTACTTCTTTTTGCTTATAAAAAAGTTGGTGTTCATAGCCCATATCTTGCCATTTGCAACCACCACAAACGCCAAAATGTTGACAAACAGGATCAACACGTTTGTCTGATAATGTATGAAAGTTTATAGCTGTACCTTCAAAATATGCTTTTCGCTTTTTTGTGGTTTGCACATCAACTACATCACCAGGTACTGTATTATTTAAGAAAATTACCCTGCCATCTGGGGCTTTACCTATAGTTTTTCCTTTTGCAGCTGCATCGGTTACCGTTACATTTTCAAAAACTAGTCGATTTGTCTTTTTTCGCATGACGCAAAAATAAATGGTTTCTTTGAAATGAGAAGCAGTTGTTGATAGTATTAACAAGATATTGGAACCATTCGCCGTAATTATTATATTTGCAGTCAATATTTCGTATTTTTGAGATTCTACAAGGATGATTTCTCTCCCACGCTGAATTTTCGCCCCGATAACTTTTCGGGATTTGAAAGGAAAAAGGTATAGAAGGAATTGCTAAAGTTTTATTTAAAGTAATTTTTATCATGTCAATTTTAGAAAACATCACTTCTAAAGATGCAATCGCATTAGAAGAAAAACACGGAGCTCACAATTATCACCCACTACCTGTTGTATTAAGCAAAGGCGAAGGTGTTCATGTTTGGGATGTGGAAGGGAAAAAGTATTATGATTTTCTTTCTGCCTACTCTGCCGTAAATCAAGGTCATTGCCACCCAAAAATCGTAAATGCAATGACAGAACAGGCAAAGACCTTGTCTTTGACCTCTAGAGCATTTTATAATGATATGTTGGGTAAATATGAGAAGTATGCTACCGAGACTTTTCATTTCGACAAATTGTTGCCTATGAATACTGGTGCCGAGGCGGTGGAGACTGCTTTGAAGATTTGTAGAAAATGGGCTTACGAGAAAAAAGGTATTGCCGAGAACAAGGCTGAAATAGTTGTTTGCGAGAATAATTTTCATGGTCGTACAACCACGATTATCTCTTTTTCTAATGATCCAGTAGCTCGTAAGAACTTCGGGCCTTACACTAACGGATTTATTAAAATTGAATATGATAACTTATCGGCTCTTGAAGAAGTTTTAAAATCAAATTCAAATGTTGCCGGCTTTTTAGTGGAGCCTATTCAAGGTGAAGCGGGAGTTTATGTGCCTTCTGAAGGTTACTTAAGCGGAGCAAAGGCATTGTGTGAAAAGTATAATGTATTGTTCATTGCTGATGAAGTACAAACAGGTATTGCTAGAACAGGTCGTTTATTGGCAACCTGTGGTAACTGTTCTTGTTCAGATAAGCAGTGTAGTGGGACACCTGAGATAAAGCCAGATATATTAATTTTAGGTAAAGCGCTTTCTGGTGGTGCCTACCCGGTTTCGGCAGTATTGGCAAATGATGCCATTATGAATGTTATTCGACCAGGAAACCATGGTAGTACTTTTGGGGGTAACCCAATTGCTGCAGCTGTTGGTATGGCAGCTTTAGAGGTTGTAAAAGATGAAAAACTTGCAGAAAATGCATTTGTATTAGGTGAGCTTTTTAGATCAGAACTAAATAAGTTTATACCGACAACAGACTTAGTGAACAGTGTTCGTGGTAAAGGTCTATTAAACGCAATTTTAATCAATGACAGCGAAGACAGTTCCACTGCTTGGGATATTTG
>JANQUX010000207.1 GCA_030730545.1 Maribacter sp.
GTTTTGCAGTGTTAAATAACACTATATAAAATGAACATTATGAAATCTAAATTAATAGCATTAAGTCTTTTTACAATGGCAGTAGCTAGTTGTAACACTGATGATAAAAAAGTAGAAACAGTTTTAGAAGTAACTAGTTTTAATTTAAAAACCACGGCAAGTGAATTAGAATTCAATACCCTAGATGCTGAAATAGAAGAGACTTTTACAAATAAACAACCTGGTTATATTAGACGTCAAAGTGGTGTAGATGAACAAGGTAAGTATGTTGTATTGGTATATTGGAAATCACTTGCAGATGCCAAAGCGTCTATGGATAAGTTTATGAATGACCAATCTGTGGCTAGTTATGCTAATATGATTGAAGGTTCTACCATGAAAATGTCTCGTTTCTCCATCACAGATAAATTTACGGCAGCCAATAGCACGTTTACCGAGGTAATGACTTTCAACACAAAAGAAGGTACTGATTTAAAAGCTTTCAATAAAATAAATAAAAGTGTTGGTCCAAAGTTTACGGAAAAACAAAAAGGCTTTTTACAACGTATTACGGGATACAATGACTCTGGTGAACAAGTAGCAGTCGTTTATTGGGATACAAAAGCAAATTCAGATGCTGTAATCAATGATTTCATGAATGCACCCGTAGCCAAAGAGTTTATGGGAATGATGGATCAGTCTACTATAGATATGATGAGATTCCAATCTTTATCTTCTTTGAAAAACGTAACGCTATCAAATAAGGATAAAGTAGTTGCTTTGTTAAACAGCTTTAATACAGGTGATCAAACTCCAATTTCTTACATAAATCCAAACAAATACATTCAACACAACTTAGGTGTTGCAAATGGTTTACAAGGTTTTGGAGAATTAATGCAACATGCTCCAGAAGGCGGATTTAAAGCAAACGTTGTTCGTGCGTTTCAAGATGGTGATTATGTTTTTGCACAAACAGAATATGATTTCTTCGGACCAAAAGCTGCATTTGATATTTTTCGTTTTGAAGACGGATTAATTGTTGAGCACTGGGATAATCTTTTAGAGGTTCAAAAACCAAACCCAAGTGGTCATACTCAGTTTGATGGTGCAACTGCACTTACAGATTTAGACAAGACTGAAGCTAATAAAGCAGTAGTTAGAGGATTTATTGAAGATGTTTTGTTAAATCATCAAATGGATAAAGTAGCTAGCTACATCAATCCTAAAGAATATGTACAACACAACCCTGCAGTTGCAGACGGTTTAGAAGGTTTTGGAGCTGCAATGAAGTACTTCGCAGAAAACGGATTAGTAATGGAGTATGATAATCTTCATATGGTCTTAGGTCAAGGGAACTTTGTATTAAGTATAAGTGAAGGAAAATTTGGAAAAGGAGACCATACGGCATATTATGATTTGTTCAGACTAGAAAACGGATTAATAGTTGAGCACTGGGATGTGATAGCTACTATTCGTGCAAAATCTGATTGGAAGAATACAAACGGTAAATTCTAAATAGTAAAACTGAATCAAGAAGGAATATCTTTTGTCACTGGTATTCCTTCTAATTTTAAAAAAAATAATATGATAACAGCAGCGAATAACCCTATTACAGCCACTTTGTTAGATTTATTTATTGATGCTAAAAACGATAAAGTAAGAATTATAAAAGGTTTGGTCAAGAGTATAGTTAGACAAATGCAACCGGAAGATTTTAAACATGCATATCTCTCCATATCAGAAGAACAAGGCTTGTTTTTAGTAGATTTAATACAAAAAAATAACCTTAAGAATGTGGTGGAATTCGGAACATCATTTGGTATCTCTACCCTTTTTTTAGCACAAGGTGTTTTAAAGACGAAAGGCAGAATTATTACAACCGAGTTAATTGCTTCAAAGGCTGAAAAGGCTATGGAGAATTTTAAGAAAGCGGAAGTATCCAATATCATCGATGTAAGAATTGGTGATGCCATGCAAACTTTACAAAATCATAAGGAGCCTATAGATTTATTATTTTTAGATGGATGGAAGAATTTATATCAACCCCTATTTAATATGCTAGAGTCAAATTTTCACACCAACACCATAATTTATGTTGATAATGCCAATATGACCGAATCTCGTGCATTTTTAACAGCAGTAGGTCAAAATGATAAATACACCCTAGAAAGTATATTTGACGGTAAAGTTGTATTAATTAGAATTAAGTAATAAGATTATGAGCCAAGTAGCAAATTGCCCAATATGTGGTAGTAAATCGAAAATAAAAGAGGCTGACGGTCAAACGGTTTATACAGCTGTACAAGATGAAGAAGCCTTTAAAAAAATAGGCCAATTAAAGAAAGTTATGGAAAAGTTCAAAGCAAAATCTGAAGCTTTGGAAATAGAATTGAATGAATTAAAAGCTTCATTATAATATGGCATTTTTAAAGAAAAATTATGGTTGGATGATTGTTGCTATTTTGGCAATTCTTCCATTATTCATTTTAAGCAATATGTTTAAAATTGATATTACCAATGGCTTCCATTTATCATTGGTAGATAACGGTGGTAAAGAAGGTTTGTCTACCCTAGAAATGTTATACCATATTACAGGTGAATTTGCTATTCGATGGATGACTGCTGTACTAACCTGCACGCCATTTTTTATACTATTCGGTGTCACTAATCTATTTGTTAGACAAGCAATGGGTATTGCTACTGCACTATGGAGTCTATTACACTTTATTATATTTATTTGGGCAGAAGGCTTTTTAGAAACGTTTACCCAAGTAAATTACGTAGCAGGTTTTATAGCTGTTTTAATTTTAATTCCGTTGTTATTCACTTCTAATAGAAAATGGATGAAAAAGCTAAAAGCCACATGGAAAAAGCTTCAGAGTTGGGCATATGCCGCCATTGTACTTAGTCTTTTACATGTTGCCATTTTAGAAAAAACCTGGATCATATATGCCGTAATTGTGGGGTTAGGTTTTATCATTAGAATACCCGTTATAAAAGAGAAATTCATCAATAGAAGAAAAAACAAAGCAACTGTAGCTTAAGATAAATATAAAATCAAATGAAAATAGCAGTAACATCAGCCAGTGGAAAATTAGGTGCATCTATTGTAAAACACTTAATTAACTTAATAGGAAAAGAGAATGTAATAGGTATTGCCAGAACTGTAGAAAAGGCAACCTATTTAGGGGTAGAAATTAGAAAAGGAGATTATAATAGTCGTGAAGATTTTAATTCAGCATTACAAGGTGTAGACGCCGTTCTTTTGGTTTCTGGAATGGACGAACCTCAAAAAAGAATCCAACAACATAGAAATGTCATAGAATCTGCAAAACAAAATGGCGTTAAAAAAATAGTATATACGAGCATTGTTGGTGATGAAGATAAAAACGCTTTTAGCCCTATAGTAAAAAGCAACAGACAAACAGAAAAAGACGTCCAGGCATCTGGACTGCAATGGGTAATTGGTAGAAACGGAATCTATATTGAGCCAGATTTGGAGTATTTGGATACTTATATTAAAGAAGGCAGAATAGAGAACTGTGCCGGACAAGGAAAATGCACCTACACTAGCAGAGAAGAATTAGGATACGCCTACGCCAAATTATTAATTGAAGATAAACACAATGGTCAAGTATACAACTTGGTTGGTGAGCCAGTAACGCAAAGCGAATTGGCAGAAAATATCAATAAGGTGTATGGCACTAACCTTATCTACAATTCGGTAACGGTTAACAATTATGCTGCAGATAGAAAAGCCGCTTTAGGAGATTTCATGGGTACCGTTATTGCGGGTATATATGAAGGGATAAAAGCTGGCGCTAACGATGTGCCGTCCGACTATGAAAAAGCTACGGGCAGGGCTCCTAAATCTCTTTTCGAGATGATTTCTGAGTTTAAGAACAACAGTAAAGCTTAACCATTTTCAAGAATTAGAGCATTTAATTTTGAGAGCAATTGACAATAGTATAAATGAAGCACCGAGAATATAAATTTTAGGTGCTTTGTTCATTAATTAAAAACGAAACAATATGGGGTTGATGGAAACCATTATTAAAAAGGTTCTTGAAAAAGGGATTATTATAGAAAAAACAAAGCTATCAGGTTCAGTGTATAAAATACGCATTCAGAATGATGGCATTGCTGATTATGATTTTGTGCCTGGGCATTTTTTAAGGTTAGGTGTAGGAATCGATCAAGATGAGATTTCTTTAAAAGACAAAGTAAGAAGTTATAGCGTTTGGGATATTGACAAAGAAAAAAACACTTTAGATATTGCGATTGCAAAACATAGCCAGGGTATAGGGGCTAAATGGGTAGAAACTTGCAAACCCAATGACACGGTATATTTTAAATGGAAAAAAGGGAAATTTCTTGTTGATGACTCCGCAGATAGTTATTTAATGATTGGCGATCTATCGGCACTATCACACTTGTATATCATCAATCGAAACCTACCGGATAACAAGCAGGTTAAGAGTTTAATTTACAGTCAACAAAGTAAAGATTTTTTTACAGATGTTGATGGTTTAAAACCTTTTGATTTTCATGTGATGAGTGAAAATCCATTTACAGAAATTATTCTAAAATTGAATAGTATCATTCCTGAAATGAAAGGCGATTCTATGGTGTATATCGCTGGTGATAGTCGCGTTTGTATTGCGTTGACCAATTATTTCAGAAAAGAGTTGAATTGGAGTGCAAAACAAATTAAAACCAAACCATTCTGGAATCCTGATAAAAAAGGATTGGAATAATTGCCATATATTACAGGGTATATATGTAATACCCATGAAAGTAAAAGTCTGCCTAATTCAAGATAGTCCAGTTTTCTTTGATATCGAGAAAACTATCGATAAAATAGAAAGTCTGGTAAAAACCTATGCCAAGCAAGGGTGTGAGTTAATTGTGTTCCCGGAATCCTTTATTCCTGGGTATCCAAGAGGGTTCTCTTTTGGTGCTGTTGTTGGTAGCAGATCCGATGAAGGCAGAAAACTCTATTCAGAATACCATAAAAATAGTCTCGATTTAGATGGTCAAGAGCTTCACAGACTAGTGAAACTTGCTAAAACAGAGAAAGTTTATTTGGTTATTGGTATCACTGAAAAGCAATCCAATAATGGAAGTCTGTATTGTTCAATGCTCTACATCTCCCCTACTGACGGCTTTCTAGGTGTTCACCGAAAAATAAAACCTACAGGCAGTGAGCGTATCATTTGGAGTGAAGATGATGGGAAGTCCCTAGTGAGTTTCGATACTAAAATTGGAAAATTTGGCGGACTCATTTGTTGGGAGAATTATATGCCTTTGGCTAGAATGGCAATGTACCAAAAAGGTGTAGAAATATATATTGCACCTACTGCGGATTCAAGAGATGAATGGACATCTACCATGAAACATATTGCTTTAGAAGGCAGATGCTTTGTATTGGGTTGTAATCAGTATTATACAAAGACAATGTATCCAGAGAAATATCGGCAATTGGTAGAAAATGAACCTGAAAATTTATGTAGCGGTGGCAGTGTTATCGTTTCTCCTTTAGGTAAAGTTATTGCAGGTCCATTATTTGATGAAGCTGGTGCATTGGTAGCAGAAATAGATTTAGATGAAATAGTACATGCAAAGTTAGATTTTGATGTCAATGGTCATTACTCAAGAAATGATATTTTTGAGTTTAACGCCAATAATCAACCGGATATGAAGGTTGAAAAGAATCTTGAATTAATGACTAATTAAAATGAAAGCTTTTACTAAATATAAATATGGCGGACCAGAAGTATTGCAATTAGAAGAAGTTAACAAACCAGTACTTAAGAATAATCATATTTTGGTAAAGGTATTGGCAAATTCTGCTAATCCTGCGGATTTACATATTTTACGCGGCAAACCATTTTTAGCAAGATTCTCTTTCGGGTTGTTTAAACCCAAAGATGCAATATTAGGTATTGATTTTTCGGGCATCGTACAAGAAGTTAGTGCTAATGAAGATTATTTTGAGGTTGGTGATTATGTATTTGGTGAAATGTTAGGTGGTGGTGCTTTTGCAGAATATGCATGTGTACCAACTAATGTTTGTGCTAAAGTGCCAGAGAATGTAAATTTCCCTATTATGGCAAGTATTCCTGTTGCGGGTTTAACCGCTTACCAAGCCTTAATCACCCATGGCAAGTTACAAATAGGGGAATCTGTTTTAATCAATGGAGCATCAGGTGGTGTTGGTCATTTTGCTGTACAAATTGCAAAAGCTTACGGTGCGAAAGTAACGGCGGTTTGCTCCAACAAAAATATTGATTTTGTAAAATCTTTAGGAGCAGAAAAAGTCATTGCCTATGATAAAGTAAACATTCACGAACTTAATGGTAAGTATGATGTTATTATTGATACCCACGGTAATTTAAAACATTCCGACTACACAAAAATGGGAAAAAGAGGTGTTATGGTCGGTTTCACTACTATGGGTCATATGTTTTCTGTTCTTTTTAAAAAGGCATTCAGTAAGTTCCCGTTCACCCAATTTACTGCCGAAGCCAATACCCAAGATTTAGAGACTTTAGCTTTAT
>JANQUX010000208.1 GCA_030730545.1 Maribacter sp.
TCTCTTTCTGAGTTGGTAACGAAAAGCACATCATCTTGCTTAAACTTATACATATCTAAACGAAAACCTGCAGATAATGTTAGCTTATCGGTTAGTTTGTAATCTCCAAAACCAAATAAAGCAACAGTTTGTGTTTCGTTGATATAATCTGCGGTATCATACTCAAACGGACCACCAAAATCTACACCGGTAGTTCCATTTTGATAGAAATCTTTTTTGATTTTCTGATAAAATCCACCAGCACTCCAGTCGAATTTAGTATCGGTTTTAGCATTACTTATTCTAATTTCTTGGTTGAAGGTTTTAGTAGTAATTTCTTCACCTTGCGTTAAACCATCTAGTTCAAGAAAATCTAAATCGCCATAAGTAGAACGCTCAACTCTATTTATAGAAGTAATACTCTGTAATTTTACGTTACTTAAATTATAATCCATTTTAATAGTACCGTAATTGTTGGTCAATTTAGAGGTGCCTAAAACATCAGAGAAAATAACATTATTACCGTCTGAAGGATTAGGATCAAGAATACCACCGGTAAACTCACCATCGGTGCCTGTTGGGTTTACCGAATAATAGGTTGCCCCACCGTCAATATTAAAATATTGGTAAGAACCTGTGATAGAGAAATTATTTGTCAATTTAGCTTTTAACTGACCTCTTATATTAATGTCTTCTCTAAAATCTACCTTTTCATTAAGAAATTCGTTGGTTAGCAATCCATCAAAATCTTTATAATGTGTAGAAAAGCGATAAAATAATTTATCTTTTGCTATTGCACCAGATGATACGAACTGTGCTTGTTTAAAACCGCCATTACCAAGACCAAGTTTAATTTGGTTGCTCATTTTATTGGTTGGGTCTTTCGTGTAAATATTTATCGCACCACCAATAGCGTTTTTACCGTATAAGG
This sequence comes from Maribacter sp., assembly GCA_030730545.1. Lineage (GTDB taxonomy): Bacteria > Bacteroidota > Bacteroidia > Flavobacteriales > Flavobacteriaceae > Maribacter. The sequence continues at coordinate 911 of JANQUX010000208.1, forward strand.
CGCCTTGCGGACCTTTAACAACTTCAACTAATGCCAAGTCATATAAGTCTTGACTTAATAAACTTGGATCAGGTATGGTAACACCATCAATTACAAAAGCCAAAGGAGCATCGCCGCCCCTTACTTGAGGTATACCCCTTACTGTAATAAAATTTAGACCAATAGTCTGAGATGAGTTGAATTTTAAGTTTGGTACTAATGTAGAAAATGAGCTTACGTCAGTAATACCGGCGCTTTCAATACCTTCTGCATTTAATGCTGTAACCGATTCAGGCGTAGTCTGTATAGATTCTGTTCGCTTTCTTGATTTTCCCATAACCCCTGAGAAGCCTTGTACCGTAACACCGGTTAGCGAAACTGCCATTTCAGTTAGTTCAACATCAATGTTCGATT
>JANQUX010000209.1 GCA_030730545.1 Maribacter sp.
TCCTGAGGCGGGGTTAGCATTGATTTTTGCTGTCGATAGACCGTTAGATATGTGTAGAACAGTAATCAACGTGTCAGGCGATGCAACTGTGTCTATGGTGGTGGCAAAATCTCTAGGTAAATTACATGATCCGAAGGTTAAGAATTGGGATGATAATTATAAACAATAGGAAAATTAGGACTTAACCAAGTCCTAATTTTTTTTAGATTTTTTATCTTTCAATTTATCCGCTGCATCTGTAGCATCTTTAAAATTAAGATCATCATCTACAACATCTTTATAAGCTTGAATCCATGCATTTCTAAATATTCTGGTAACTGTTGGCCACATTTTTGTTTTCACATTGTTTAGGTCGCCTTCCACCGGAATTTTTGTTGCTAGAGTATCTTTCTTATGGTTTTTTAGAACAAATTTAAAGAAGCCCACGAATCCTTCCCATAGCGTTTGTAGAAATCCATCGTCTTTGCCGATTAATTTGGCATTTTTAAGTATGGGTTTAAATGAACCTTTCATATAACCATCGGCAATAGCCAGTTCCCCGAATAAATCGAAAGAACCTTCGTCAAAATCGATTCCAGCATAATAGTTGGTAAAATCATTAAGTGCAATGGCGTTGGCATTTTCTAGGCTAAAAGAAACATCCATGTCAGGAATTTCCTTTACTAAATTCATGTCACCATCTAAAATAACATTTCCATTACCTATAGATGTTGCTGTGGCGTGTATATTTGAGGGTAATGTCCTCGATTTTTCCACTACATTTCGAAGATTAGAGGCTGATAATTGAACGTTAGCTAAGTGTAAATCAATATTTGGATCCGCTTGTAATTGTAAAAAAGCAAATTTTCCATTATTGATTGTTAGCTGGTTAATATCAATGGGTACTAAATCGGTTAATGCCTTCGACCAGTCATCTGTATTTGCTTGGCCAGTTGTATCTTGTTGGTCTTCAAAAACGTAAATAATAGTAGGTTCCGACATTTCAATCTCGCTGACTATTTTACCATGAAAAAGCGCATTCCATTCTACAGAAATATCAGTTTTTTTAAAATCGAGAAAAGGAATTTCAGAATTTGCTTTGACCGTGTTTAAGTACATACCATGAATCGTGTAGGCCCCTCGAATAATAGATAGGTCTATATCTTCTACTTGACCATAGTAGCCGGGTATATCTGCAAGAACATTATTTACATAATTCTTTATAAAATAGGGTAGAGAAAGTCTAATAATAACCAATAAGGTTATTATGATAATAGGTAATACGTACCTTTTCTTTTTATATATTTTACGTTTAATCTCGCTCATAGTTTACTTTGTAATTAACAAACGGGTAAAAGGTAAATGTTAAAAATCTAACGAACACTATTAGAAACCGTTAGAGGTAAAAGAAATCTGCTTTGAATTAAAATTTGGTGGAAAGGGAGAGCAATAGTAATTATTAAATGAATTTGCTCTTTAATTCTTCTGTAGGTATCATGCAAGCTTCTTTTTTGCCATACCACTTGTATCTATTTGCTGCAACAAAATCGTATACGATATTTCTGAAGGACTCCGGCAACCATAGTAAAATAGTAGATATGGTGTTTAGTCCTTTCAAATCTTTACCAATTTCAAGTGCTGCGGTAGATTTGGTATAGTAGGCAATATTCGGTTCTATTAGAATAATGGAATCAACCTCATTAGTGTCGATATTACGTTCGTTCAATAATTTTTTTCCAGTTTCACTTTGAATGGCAGCGTATCTAAAAACATCATTTTTATCTCGTTTTATGGCAAATTGAACACTGTTGTTGCATAAGTTGCAAACACCATCGAAAAGAATGATTTTTTTATTTGAATTCACACTGCAAAATTAAAACAATATTTAATCAACAACTCACAACATTTTTATAATATCCTATCAGAATATAACTGATAAAAACCCAAAATTTAAATCTATTATTATACTTTAAACTAAAATAAAATCGTATACGATTTTATGTAACTAACTAGAAGTCAGTATTATTTTTTTATTTCAACCAATTCTAATTGATCTACACTTACATTGGTAGTAAAAATACCATAGTTAACTATGGCTTTACCTTTTTCTAGAGAATCTATGCTGCCTACGGCTTTACCATCAAGCATTCGAACACGATCTCCGATAGAAAATACTGGTTTCGGTTTATTCTTCTCTTTGAAAATTGCTTTCTTCTTTTCAACTTTCTTTTTCTCGCGAATAACCTTAACCTCTTCTTGAACTTCTTGCGCAACAGCTACTTTTTTAGCTCTTTCAGCTTTTGCTTGGTTAGCAGTTTTCTTCGTTCGTTTACTATTTTCGGTTTCAACAATCCTTAATAATTCTGAAACCAAAGGGCGTTTCTTATTATCTTGAAAATACTTGTCTGCCGCGACATTTACCTTATTCCCTAACTGTATCATGCGCTGATCATGGTCGTAGAGTTCTTGATAGTTCTCTAATTTTGATTTGACCTTTGCATTTAACTTTTCTAAGCGTTGACCTTCTTCTCGAGCTCTAATTTCCTCTTCTTTTAGTCGAGAACCTGTTTCAGCCATTTTACTACGTTCTTTCTGTAGTTTGGCTATTGTTGCATCGAAACGAACCTTTCCACGTTCAATTTTTTTCTTTGCTTTATTGATAAGAGAAAAGGGAATACCATTCTTGTGAGAAACTTCAAATGTGAAAGAGCTACCAGCTTGACCTAAAATCAATTGAAAAGTAGGCTCTAATGTTTTTCCGTCGAAAAGCATATTTGCATTCGTAACATGTGGTAATTCGTTCGCAAGCGCTTTTAAATTGGCATAGTGTGTTGTAATTACTCCATAAGAACCACGTTCGTAAAAGACTTCTAAGAAAGCCTCTGCCAAAGCACCACCTAATTCTGGATCACTACCAGTACCAAATTCATCGATTAAGAATAAAGTATCGCCATCGCAACGCTTTAGAAATTGGTTCATGTTTTTTAATCGGTAACTATACGTACTTAAATGATTTTCAATGCTTTGGTTGTCACCGATGTCCGTCAAAATTTTCTTAAAGAAACAAACTTCACTTCTTTCGTGAACGGGAATCAACATGCCGCTTTGAAGCATTACTTGAAGTATTCCAATCGTTTTTAAGGTAATACTTTTACCACCTGCATTGGGACCGGATATCACAATAATCCTATTCTCAGAGTGTAGTTCAATGGTTTGTGGATACGTTTTTTCGCCCTTTCGCTTATTATTTAAAAATAACAGCGGGTGGTAGGCATCTCGCAGATATAATCTGTTATTTGAATTTATATTTGGTAATAGAGCATCGATATCTTCCGCGTGCTTTGCTTTGGCAGCAATGACATCCACTTGCGTCAAATAAACTTGATAATCGCTTAAAAGAGCTCTAAATGGTCTTATTTGACTTGTTAATTGCTTGAGAATACGTTGAACTTCTTCCTTCTCTTCAAATTCCAGATTATTAAGCTCACGACTATATTTTAATGCAGCTTCGGGTTCGATGTAAACAATGCTTCCGGTCTTTGAGGTTCCCATTACGGCACCTTTTACCTTCTTGCGATACATTGCCTTTACTGCTAATACACGTCTATTTTCAACGACAGATTCTCTAATTTCATCTAGGTAATCAGAAGAATTATAGGTATTTAGGGCAGTTCCAAAACTTTGGCTAATCTTTCCGCGTACCAGATTAATTTGTCTTCTTATTGAAAATAATTGATCAGATGCATTGTCTTTTACTTCACCGAAACGGTCAATAACATCATTGATTAAATTCGGAATTTGATTGTTTGGCTCAAGTTTTAAGGCAAATTCAAAAAATAAAGGATAATATTCCTTGAATTTTTTAAAGAATTTTTGATGTTGCTCAACAGTAATGCAAATACCGGCAATTCTTTTAAATCCTTGAAGTTCTAAAGTCGTGTTCTCAATTTTGAGCAGCTTTAGATCATTATTTATACTGTCGAAACCGTGATTGGGAATCCGGTTTTCACTAATTAAAGATGAAAGATACTCCGCCGTTTTTCCCAATTCGATTTTTATAACTTCTTCGGTTATGAATGGGGCAATTTCCAATGCGGCTTCCTTACCTAATTCGGTATTGCAACGAGCAGATACTTGTTTTAATACAGCTGGAAATTCTAAGTCTTGTAATGTTTTGGAATGTATGTTAGCCACGTTATGCTTTAGTAAGCTACAAAGGTACGCATTGACAATGAATTGTAATAGGGGTAGATTAGCTTAGATAAATATTCGTTAACTAGTTAAAATGAGTGTACGTATAGAATAAATTACGGATAGATAATTGCCCTAACCATTGCTTTAACCTAATCAAATCTTAACTTTGAAGAGGTCAAATATCTAAGAAGAGAATAATGAATATCAGGTTGAATACTAGTTGGGAAAATCAATTAAAAGGTGAATTTGATAAACCCTATTTTAAGAATTTAATGCAGTTTGTGTCTCGGGAATATGAGCAGCATACCTGCTACCCAAATACAACAGATATTTTTGCTGCATTCGATGCATGTAGTTTTGAAAATGTAAAAGTCGTGATCATAGGTCAAGATCCCTATCATGGTCCTGATCAAGCAAATGGTTTATGTTTTTCGGTAAAAGATGGCATTAAGCATCCGCCTTCATTAATCAATATTTTTAAAGAAATAGAGACAGATTTAAGTATCTGTTATCCAGAAAGCGGTAATCTTAAGCGGTGGGCAGCGCAAGGCGTATTGCTAATAAACGCTACGCTTACGGTTCGGGCTCATGAACCTGGTAGTCACCAAAAACAAGGTTGGGAGGTATTTACCGATACCGTGATTTCAAAACTATCTGAAAATAGAGAACAAATAATTTTTATGCTTTGGGGCGGTTATGCCAAGAAAAAAGCAAAACTTATAGATGCGAATAAGCATTATTTATTGACCTCTGGTCATCCTTCTCCGTTAAGTGCCAATCGAGGATATTGGTTCGGAAACAAACATTTTTCATCTTGTAATAAAATTTTAGAAGATTTAGGCAATAAAATTATAGCCTGGTAAGTTAGATACTTATTAAAGCTTTAAATTTAGATTGTGCTTTGGGGCACAATAGTAGTTAACAACATAAACAACAACTCAAATGAATAACTTAGAAAGGCTAAATACTATTTTATTGGTAGACGATGATGATGCGAGTAACTTTTTACATTCCATCTTTATCAATAAACTGGACATGGATGTGAATATTAATTCTGCCCTTAATGGTCAAGAAGCCATTGATTTTATTCTAGGTAAAGGTCAAGAGCAATTAGAATTGCCATGTATGGTCATGTTAGACTTAAGAATGCCTGTTATGGACGGTTGGCAATTTATGAATGCTTATGAGGAGTTGGTTCCTAAAAAGCTAAAAGATCAAATAACTATTGTTTTGGTAACGATAAGTGATAACAAAGAGGATAAAGAACGTGCTATCTCCAATAAATATATTGCCGATTTTGCCCAAAAACCTCTTTCTGATGAAACGTTCAAAGCGTTAATTCAAAAGCATTATAGCTTAGCTACTATTTAAATCATCTAAGAATATCGGATACCGGAATTGATTTTTCTATTAAAGTCAATTCCTTCAGGGTATGTTGAACTTTGATCAATGTACTTTCTGGTAGTTGTTTCTGGCTCCATTCTGTCAGTTGTAGCCATTCTTGAATATCTTCTAATTTTTGATTATACCTGTTTGCTAAAGTAGAATCAATACGTGGAATTTGTTTAAATTCAGCCGTATACATATTGATGACCTCAAGTATATGGTTTAGAACTCCCTCGTTCTCCTTTAAAAAATCATTTGTTCCGACCAATACGAAACAAGGCCATGGCGTAGGGCAGTTACCTAAATGCCTAAAAACACCACTATCTACAAGAGGCTTTGTAGTAAAACGCTCCCACATAAAATAGTCTGCACTTCCGGAAGACAACCCTTTAACGGCTCCCTCTAAATTATTTACTAAATCAAATTTCAAATTCTCAGTATCCCAGCCCATTTCAGTTGCTTGAACATAAGACATAAGGTGGCTACCGCTACCAAATCTGCTTATAGCAGCTGTGGTGCCTTTTAAATCGCTCAAAGAGGTATATGAACTGTTCGCATCGACATGAATTCCCCATAAAAGCGGCGAGGCAATGTATTCTTGAATAATTTTAGCTTGATTGCCTTCGGTAATACTTTTTACGATTCCTTCAGTTAAGATGATAGCAAGGTCGGTTTCTTTATTTCTAAGCATTTCGCTCATTCTACCTGTACCTTCAGGGACTTCTGTCCATTCTAAGTTGATACCTCTTTCTTCAAAAGCACCCTCCTCAATAGCTAAGTGCCAAGGAAGGTTAAAATGTTCAGGTACACCAATAATCTTAACAGTCTTCATTTAATTTATTTTTAAGGTAATCGTAAATGGCATATTGAGAGCGGATATTTTCTTGGTTAGCAGCTTGTTCAACCTTTCTATTGGAGTTTTCTATATCTAAAACACGTGCCTTTTGG
>JANQUX010000210.1 GCA_030730545.1 Maribacter sp.
GGTTGAGGAAACGGGTGGACTTATTGATTTAGATAAATTACCCGTTGGTGACCCTACCCTATCTGCTAAAGAAATTATTGGTAACGAATCTCAAGAACGTATGGGTCTTGTAATCGGCAAAGAAGATATCGGTTTATTGAAGCGAATTGCTGACCGTGAGCGTTCGCCAATGTACGAGGTTGGTGATGTTACTGGTGACGACCGTTTTACTTTTGAATCTAAAACCAACGGTGCTAAGCCAATGGATTTAGCTTTGTCTGATATGTTCGGTAGTTCTCCTAAAACGGTAATGACAGATAAGACGGTTATTCGTGATTATAAGAATGCAGATTATTCTTTAGAATTCTTTCATGATTACTTAGATGCTGTTCTTCAACTTGAAGCTGTTGCTTGTAAAGATTGGCTTACCAATAAAGTAGACCGTTGTGTTGGTGGTCGTGTGGCAAAACAACAATGTGTTGGTCCGTTGCAATTGCCTTTGAATAACTGCGGAGTAATGGCATTAGATTTTAAAGGTAAAGAAGGAATTGCCACTAGTATCGGACACTCCCCTATTTCTGCTTTGATCGATCCTGCTGCTGGTAGTAAAAATAGTATTGCAGAATCATTGACCAATTTAGTTTGGGCTCCGTTAAAAGACGGATTGGCTTCTGTTTCACTTTCTGCTAACTGGATGTGGCCTTGTAAAAACGAAGGTGAAGATGCTCGTCTATATAAAGCAGTACAAGCAGTTTCTGATTTTGCTATTGAATTAGGTATTAACGTACCTACAGGAAAGGATTCCCTTTCCATGAAACAAAAATATAAAGATGGTGATGTAATTTCTCCTGGTACCGTAGTCATTTCTGCTGCTGGTAACTGTAGTGATATTACTAAGGTTGTGGAGCCTGTTTTACAAAAAAACGCAGGTTCTATTTATTACATCAACCTATCTAAAGACAATTATAAATTAGGTGGTTCTTCTTTTGCACAGACTAGAAATAGTATTGGTAACGAAACCCCTACAATTACTGATTCTGCTTACTTTAAAACTGTTTTTAATACGATTCAAGATTTAATTAAAGCGGATAAAATCGTAGCTGGACATGATGTTGCTTCTGGTGGATTAATTACGACTCTTTTAGAGTTATGTTTTGCAGACACTAATTTAGGTGCTAATCTTGATCTAACGAGTTTAGGTGAAGCTGATACGATTAAAGTATTGTTTTCTGAAAATGCTGGTATTGTTTTTCAAGCGAAAGACGATAGCCTTGAAGCGATTTTGAAGTCTAAAAATATAGATACCAAGAAAATAGGAAC
>JANQUX010000211.1 GCA_030730545.1 Maribacter sp.
AATTCTGTAATTAAACGACACAAGTTTAGGGTAAGTTGCTCTTTCTTCTTTGGTGGGTATGGAGTCGACCATATGAAAACCTTCTTTTTTAATATGCGCCCGTAGTAATTCTATTTGTCTTTCCCCAGGTGTCTCAGGTACTAATCGCATATCTATTTCTATGATAACTTCTTCGGGTATCAGAGTACGGACTTCCTTTCCTGTCCATCCTGCTTTTAAACCTCTAATGTTGAAAGATGGAAATTGTAATGCCTCTTGATACGTGTCTGCAACTTCTTCAGAAGCGGCTATACCTAGTCTTGAATTAAGACTGTCCATGTTTTCTGGTATAGCGCCAAGTAGTTCTTTATCACGTTCAGTTAAATGAACACCATCATAAAACCCAGAAATTTGAACTATGCCTTTTTCATCTTTAAAGCTATTTATTAATTGTGCTGCTTTAAAAACGGGATTCGGTGCGTAGTTTCCATATTGACCGCTATGCAATGCATTGGTCGAACCAAAAACGGTAATTGTTGCTGTGGTAATTCCTCTAGCGCCATATGTCAACGTCGGTAAATTAGAAAGATGTCTAGTACCGTCCATGATCAACAACATTTCTGATTGTAATAAGTTTTTATTTTTAAGAACCGCTTTTGGTAAATCTGGTGAGCCAAGTTCTTCTTGAAAATCCATGATTACTTTAATGTTGTATTCGGGAGTGATTTGTTGTTCCTGTAAAATTTTCAATGCTGAAATTAATGACATTGCCGGACCTTTAGAATCGGATGCGGATCTGGCAAAAATTCTCAGATTATCGGGTATATTTTTTTGAGTAAAATCGAATTCTTCCGTAGTCCATTCTCCATTTTTTAAGGTCTTAAAAACGGGTTCAAAAGGATCGTTTTGAGACCACTTAGATCGGTCGATTGGTTGCCCGTCAATTTGCAAATAAAATAGGATGCTCTTTCTGTTTTTATGAAATATTTTTTCGGCAAAGAGTAGGGGTGCACCATCGGTAATTATGGTCTGTGTTTTAAATTTTAAACTCTTAAAAATACTATCGCACCACGCTTTATTATTTTCAACTTGTTCATGAAAATTACCGTCATTTGGTAATCTTAAAAAATGATGTAAATTCGTAGTAGCGGTCATGAAATTTTCATCGACCATTACTCTAATATCATCGCTTTTTAACTTCTGTGAAAAGCTGTTTAAACTACTGCTTATGCATACTACAATAAGCAATAAATTCGCTAAATTTTTCATTTTATATAGAAATTGGAAGATTTAGTCTTGTCTAAAAATTATACTTAACTATTTATTATCTAGTATTTAAAGTAATTTAATATGAAGTAAAAATAGAGATCTAATCTATTTTGGTCTAAATGGATAAAAATAGCCCTACTCTTGTTCTTGTAGCGACTTTATTTCATCTCTTAACTTCGCCGCTTGCATAAAATCTAACTCTTTCGCTGCTTTTTCCATAGCCTTTCTTTTGTCTTTTATGAGCTTCTCTATTTGCTCTTTGGTAAGGTAATCCATGTCTGGTTCGGCAGCTCTTAACTCCTCTTTTATGAAGTGATAAGTAGAGACCGAATTCTTTGAAAGTACATTGTCTAAACTCTTATTTAAAGCAGTCGGCGTTACATTATTATCCGTGTTATATTGAATCTGTTTTTGCCTTCTATAATTTGTTTCGTCGATAGTTTTTTGCATGCTTGCAGTGATCTTATCTGCGTACATAATTGCACGACCATTTAGGTTTCTTGCAGCTCTACCGACCGTCTGTGTTAACGAACGATTGCTACGTAAAAATCCCTCTTTGTCAGCATCTAAAATAACCACTAAAGAAACCTCTGGTAAGTCCAATCCTTCACGTAATAAATTCACTCCGATAAGTACATCAAAAATTCCCTTTCGCAAATCTTGCATGATTTCTACACGTTCTAAAGTGTCAACATCACTATGAATATATCTGCATCGAATATTGATTCTGTCCATATATTTAGCCAACTCTTCTGCCATTCTTTTTGTCAAAGTGGTGACTAGTGTACGCTCATCTTTTTCAACACGAATTTGAATTTCTTCTACCAAATCATCAATTTGATTTAAGCTCGGTCTTACTTCGATTATCGGATCTAGAAGTCCGGTTGGTCTAATTACTTGCTCGACATAAACCCCTTGACTCAATTGTAATTCGTAATCTGCGGGTGTCGCACTTACATATAAAACCTGATTTTGTAACGCTTCAAACTCCTCAAACTTTAATGGTCTATTGTCCATTGCAGCAGGTAAACGAAAACCGTAATCTACTAAGTTTACTTTTCTAGAGCGGTCACCACCATACATGGCATGTACCTGGGGTATGGTAACGTGACTCTCATCAATAACCATTAAATAATCATCTGGAAAGTAATCTAACAAACAGAAAGGTCTGGTGCCTGGTTCTCTACCATCTAAATATCTAGAGTAGTTTTCTATACCTGAGCAATACCCAAGTTCGCGTATCATTTCTAAATCAAAATTGGTACGCTCTTCTAATCTTTTTGCCTCTAGTGGCTTTCCAATTTCTTTAAAGTAGTCTATCTGTTTAACCAAATCATCTTGTATGCTATGAATGGCATTTTGTAAAACGTCTTTAGAGGTCACGAACATATTGGCTGGGTAAATAGTAAGTGTCTCGTAAACTTCTATAATATTATTATTAAATGGGTCAAAAGCTTCTATTTCTTCAATTTCATCGCCAAAAAAATGAATTCTATAGGCATGGTCGGCATAACTAGGAAAAACGTCTACAACATCACCTTTTACCCTAAAATTACCGTTCTTAAACTCCGCCATAGTTCTAGAATAGAGCGATTGCACCAATAGATGCATTAGCTTGGTTCTGGCAATAACTTGATCCTTTTTTATGGAGATGACATTTTTCTGAAATTCAACGGGGTTACCAATACCATATAAGCAAGAAACCGAGGCGATAACGATGACATCTCTTCTACCTGACAATAAAGAAGAGGTAGTACTAAGACGTAATTTCTCAATATCTTCATTAATAGAAAGATCTTTTTCAATGTATACGCCACTTGTTGGTATAAATGCCTCTGGCTGATAATAGTCGTAATACGATACAAAATACTCGACCGCATTATCAGGAAAAAACTGCTTGAACTCTGAATATAACTGCGCTGCCAAGGTTTTGTTATGCGCTAATAATAGTGTTGGTTTTTGAACTTCTTCAATTACATTGGCTACCGTAAAGGTTTTACCTGAACCGGTTACACCTAATAATGTCTGATATTTTTCCTTGTCATTTATACCTTTCACCAATTCTTTGATGGCATTTGGTTGATCCCCAGTGGGTTTGAAGTCTGATACTACTTTGAATTTCATGCTATAAAATTACGAAAGAAGTGCCATTTAAAAGAGTGCAATAAGAATAATCATTAAGTCTATCGAATTAGTGAAAAGTGACCGATTATAGGTCTCTGATTAATAAAACTTGCTTTATACCAATAATCCGTTTGTGGCATTTCTTTAGTATTAAAAGTACCGTCCCATCCAATACTATTTGGGTTGATTTGTTGTATTAAACTGCCAAATTGGTTAAATATATGTATTACATCTATAACAGACTCAAAGTTTTCAACAGGCGGCAAATACTGCCAATAATCATTAATGCCATCTCCATTAGGAGTGAAGAATAAAGGAAAATCTTTCTGAGAAATATCTCTATCAACCGTTCTTTGGGTAATGCCGCACCCATTTTTATCGCGAACAAAAGCAGTATGGTCACCACCTAATACTTTTGTAAATATGGGTGAATCTTGGTAGGGACCATCTCGGTTGTCTAAAGAGTATTCGTATTGACCGCCTCCTGAAGCATTAACTGTTATCGTTTTGCCGATTGTCGTATTGGTAATGTCTATTGCTGTAATTGTAGCTTCTTCCGATGCTACCACGTCTATAAGTTTAGAACTAACGCATTCAATATCGCCAGCATCGGTTGTTATATTATTGTATGCTTCAAACCGATATTTACCTGGCGCAGAAATAGCAACACTTTGTGTTTCTGATAACAATGTTTCTTCGCTACCGCTATTTGTTAAATACCACCTAAATCCATCGGCATTATCGCTCGATGAAATGGTATAGGGTAGTTCGTCACTGAATATACCTACAATATTAGGTAAATTAATAATTGGCGCCCGGTATATTAATTCGCCTGTAATTTCAGAAATATAGGGGTCGCAAACATAAACGGCAAAACTTGTAGTAAATATTTCTTCTACACAAGATGACGCTATGCCAATGTCATTATAGGGTTCAATTCTTACATATATATTTGAGTTTTGTGGTAAATCTTCCGGCGGGTTGTAACTCAATTCATTTTTAATATCAAGATTGCTTACTAGTTCATTACCATTTGGTGTAGTGCCTATAGATAAATAATAGCCCGTTGCTGTCGGTACATATGCCCATTCAATATCTGTGATAATAGTTACACTACCCGCATTATTATCTGGAGTGATTAATATGGAGCAAGTAGGGGGTGTGGTAACTTCTAATGTTGTAAAAACGAGTTCGTCACAATTGATTGGCGGACCTTCATACGGAACTAAACTTAATGTTGCGTACATGGTGGTGTCGTCTGGTAAACCTAATGGCGGAGTGTAGAAAGGGTTGGTGCCAATAGGTTTTCTGTCTAAAATATCAGTGCCTTGCGGAGTAGTACCAATAGAAAGTATATAACCGTTATAGCCTAACACTTCGGTCCAAGTTAGTGTAGTGTTTACTTCAATGTTACTTGCACCGTTGTTCGGAAAAGTAAATTCTTTACAATCTTGCCCATGTAAAAATGCACTTGTCAAAAAGAGGCATAACAACCTCAATAAGAAAGACATTTTTTTAATTTTCATTTTGTATAAATTAATTAATTTATCGTTTCAAACTAAAATGACCTTTGATAATTTTGTTATTGGTGGCAATAGCCTTGAACCAGTAATTTGATTCGGGAAGCGCTTTACCATTTAAATTTCCGCTCCACCCGATTGTATTTGGAGCTACTTGGGCTAGTAGTGCACCGAATTTATCAAATATATAAATTACTGATACATTATTTTCACCAGTTTCAACTGGTGGTATAAACTGCCAAAAATCATTGATGCCATCACCGTTTGGGGTAAAGAAGTTTGGGAAGCCGTTCACAGTCAAGTCTAGTTCAACAAAACGTTTTGCAATACCGCAGCCTGCTTTGTCACGAACATAGACAGTATGGTTCTGTAATGTTATGTTGGTAAAACGATTTGAGTTTTGGTACGGTCCGTTTTCGTTATCTAGCGCATATTCAAAATTGCCATATGTGGTTGTAGTTATTTCATAATTAAGCATATTGCCACTTATATTTACCGCTACATTTTCGATAACAGGAGTTTCAGATATTAATACTTGAAAGGTTTTTGATGAAGCACATTCAAACGTTCTGTCTGAATCTTCAAAAATATCATAAGCCTCATAAATATATAGCCCTTCTTCATTTATCCTAACTTCAGAACTACTTGATAATAATGTTTCATTACCTCTATCATCTAATTTGTACCACCTAAAGCCATCGGCTTCATCAGTTGCCGTAATTAGATCGAGCTCATTATTTAAGCATATAGTAATGGTATCAGGGAAGGTCAAATCAGGATTCAATACTACTAATTGGCCACTTACCGGGTCAAAATATGGTCCGCAGCCAACCAGTGTAGAAAAGGTTTCTTGAGTGCAACCTATTGCTTCACCTGCTTCGTTGAAAGGATAAATCGATATAAAGAATGTCCGGTTAGGTTCAAAATCGATAATCAGCGTTGAGGTTCTATAAAAAATAGCATCTTCTAAAATATTCTTTTCGAAAGGTGATGTGCCTATAGATACTCGGTAGCCCGTTGCATTAGGTACTGCGTTCCATTCTAGTGTCGGACTCAAAAGCACATTCGTTTCACCATTTAAAGGGGAAATCATACTTGTGCATAAAGGTAATACTGCAGCCGCAGCCGTGGTAAAGACCGAAGAGCTGCAACTAGCTGCTGAACCAATTCTATTATAAGGTGTAATTGTAACGTAAATATCAGTTTCCGTAGGTAAATCTGTAGTTGGATTATAGCTTAACGTATTTGCCACGTCGGTACGTACAAGAATCTCCTCTCCATTTTGTGTGGTGCCAATCGATATAAAATACCCTGTTGCACTAGGTGCGGCATTCCATGAAATGTTAGTCGCTGTATTTATATCAAAGGCATTGTTTGCCGGACTAATAGATGTACTACAACTAGGTACTTCGCTTAAGGCTGCGGTCGTAAAACTTTGGCTATCACAAACAATATTCGGTTGATTGAAAAAGAAGAGCGTAATGGTGATGAATATTTCGGTGCTCTCTGGTAACCCTGTCGCGGGTGTAAAACTTGTGG
>JANQUX010000212.1 GCA_030730545.1 Maribacter sp.
ACACGAGGTTAAAAAAGAAATTATAAATCAACTTGTAGAATGAACAACACACCAACTTTAGAAAATGAAAGGGTTATATTGAGTCCGCTAACCATAAACAATTATGAAAAGCTTATTTCCATTGCATCTCAAGATAAGCTAGTTCAATATTCACCTTCTGATATTGAAACACCTGCAAGTTTGAAAAACTATGTAGAAACCGCCTTAAAACAGCAAAAAGAAGGCACTAGCATACCATTCATTATCTATGATAGAAGGTATAACGCTTTTGCAGGTTGCACCCGTTTTATGAATATAAATTCAAAAAACAAAGTTTTGCATATTGGTTCTACTTGGATCGGACGTGAATTTCAAAGCACAGGATTAAATACTCAAATGAAAAAATTAATGCTTGAATATGCTTTTACCACGATGGATTTTGAAAAAGTGGAATTCCGTGTAGATGAAAGAAATATGGCTTCAAGAAAAGCAGTTGAAAAATTAGGTTGCACTTTAGAAGGTATGCTACGTAAAGATGTTTACTTACTTAATGGTTTTAAAAGAAATACGTGTTGCTATGGTCTTTTGCGAGAAGAATGGCAAACTAATCACAAATAGTTTTACTCTTCTATAACTTTAGCTTCAGCTGGGTAATAAGTGATTTTTCTAGTAATGTATGTGTTATCAGGTGTGACAATTTGTTTAATCCAGTTGCCTTCTATTTTTTTATCATATTGATAGATGTATTCTTTTTTTATAATACCAGCACCTCTTTTTGCCGTTTCAGAAATTAACATGCCCATATCATCATAGATATAACTAGTTCTCGTGGTTGGCTCAAATTTCTTCGCTTGCACATTATATTCGAATTCTTGCTGCGCCATTAATCTTCCATCCAAGGTAAATACTTCTTCAAAGGCAAACTTTTCTTCCCCTTTTACATACTCTTTGGTCAAAACAATTCTTTGTTCAGGTCTATTTTTAGGCTTTTGGGTAGACGTACGAATTGATTTCAACGGCACATCGTTTAGTAAATAAGTAACGGTATTTTCCCCTTGAAACTTCTTATGTTCAATCTGTGTTACATCGGTACCATCATTATTGGTTCTTTTTATACTAGTTAAATCGCCAAATTCATCATACACATATATGTATTCATCTAAGAACTGTTTATCATATGAAAAAATTCGTTCTTGAATTTTCATTGTATCGGTAGAATCGATAGAATAAAAATGAGCAATAGAAGTACTGGCATCGAACGTATTATTTCTGTAAGACTCTGAACGCTTTTCTAAAAGTTCACCATTACTATATTTGTAATACACAGCGTCATAATCTTGATCGTTGTATCTCGTAACTGATTTCGTTAAAAATCCCTTTTTATTAAAATCATATTCCTCTTTACCATAATCGGTACTTACCAAACATGATTTCACATTCCCTATCAAATCAAAATCTTCAAGGGTGAAAATCTGAATTTCTTGACCTTGCAAATTCTGAAACACTGCGATAACAATGATAAAAAGAGTCCGAAAGTATTTTTTAATCATACTGCAAAATTACTTTATTATAACTAGGGATAAAAAATTATGATGTAAAAGTAAAAAGGGACGGTATATACCGTCCCTTTTCTATAATAACTTAAAGTTATATTATTTAACTTCTTCGAAGTCTACGTCTTCAACGTTATCACTTTCAGCACCACCTTCAGCAGTTGGCTCTCCTTGAGCAGCACCACCTTGTCCATCAGCTTGCGCTTTGTACATTTCTTCAGATGCAACTTTCCAAGCCTCGTTGATTTTATCTAAAGCAGGTGCTATAACAGCCAAATCTTTAGTTTCATAAGCAGCTTTTAATTCTGCCAAAGCATCTTCAATTGGTTTTTTCTTATCGTCAGATAATTTATCTCCAAATTCTTTAAGTTGAGATTCAGTCTGAAAAATCATTCCGTCTGCTTCGTTCAACTTATCTGCAGTTTCTTTAGCTTTTTTATCAGATTCAGCATTCGCTTCAGCTTCAGCTTTCATCTTCTTGATTTCTTCTTCAGTTAAACCAGAAGAAGCTTCAATACGAATATCCTGAGTTTTGTTCGTTGCCTTATCAGTTGCAGAAACTTTAATGATACCGTTAGCATCAATATCAAAAGTAACTTCAATTTGAGGTGTTCCTCTTTGTGCTGGTGGAAGACCATCTAAATGGAATCTACCGATTGTTTTGTTATCAGGTGCCATTGGTCTTTCACCCTGTAATACGTGAATCTCAACTGACGGCTGATTGTCAGATGCTGTAGAGAATACTTGCGATTTCTTTGTAGGAATCGTTGTGTTAGACTCTATTAATTTTGTCATTACACCACCCATAGTTTCAATACCTAAAGAAAGCGGAGTAACATCTAATAACAATACATCTTTTACATCACCTGTTAAAACACCACCTTGTATTGCAGCACCTACCGCTACAACCTCATCTGGGTTAACTCCTTTATTAGGCTTCTTACCGAAGAATTTCTCAACAGCCTCTTGTACTGCAGGTATTCTTGTAGAACCACCAACTAAGATAATCTCATCAATATCACTATTCTTTAAACCAGCTGCCTTCATTGCACTTGCACATGGCTCAATAGTTCTTTTTACCAAGTCAGCAATTAATTGCTCGAATTTTGATCTTGTCAAAGTTCTAACTAAGTGCTTAGGTCCTGAAGCCGTAGCTGTAACGTATGGTAAGTTGATTTCTGTTTGTGCAGAAGATGATAATTCAATCTTAGCTTTCTCAGCAGCTTCACGTAAACGTTGTAAAGCCATTGCATCTTTTCTAAGGTCCATATCTTCTTCAGACTTGAACTCATCAGCCAACCAATCAATAATTTTTTGATCAACATCATCACCACCTAAGTGAGTATCACCATCAGTAGCCAATACTTCAAAAACACCATCTCCTAATTCTAGGATAGATACATCATGCGTACCACCACCAAAATCAAAAACAACTATTTTTTGTTCCGTATCTTTCTTGTCCATACCGTACGCTAAAGACGCAGCAGTTGGCTCATTGATAATACGCTCTACAGTTAAACCTGCAATCTCACCAGCTTCTTTTGTTGCTTGTCTTTGGGCATCATTAAAGTATGCAGGTACAGTAATTACCGCACGAGTAACTTCTTGACCTAAATAATCTTCTGCCGTTTTCTTCATTTTCTGAAGAATCATTGCAGATAATTCTTGAGGAGAATATAAACGACCGTCTATATCAACTCTAGGTGTATCATTATCACCTTTTACTACTTTATAAGGTACTCTTCCAGCTTCTTTACTAGATTCTGAATATTTGTTACCCATAAACCTTTTAATAGAATAAATGGTTTTTGTAGGGTTGGTTACTGCCTGTCTTTTAGCTGGATCACCAACTTTAATTTCACCACCTTCTACAAAAGCGATAACAGATGGTGTTGTTCTTTTTCCTTCTGCATTCGGTATTACTACTGCCTCATTACCTTCCATTACGGAAACACAGGAGTTTGTAGTACCCAAATCTATTCCTATAATCTTACTCATTTTATATGTTTTAAATTAAGTGCTTTATTTTACAATCGGTTTGTAAATGACAAACAATATGCCAAGCAAGAAAAACTGACATGATGTCATTAATCGTCATTATTTATTAAAAAATATGCCATTTTAGTATAGTTAATACGTGTTTTAAACATTGTACCTTAGCCAATAAATAACTTTGATTTGGAAATAGAAAGTATAAGTGTTTTCGATATGCTAAAAATTGGCGTAGGTCCTTCAAGTTCCCACACGCTCGGTCCATGGCGCGCTGCCGAAAGGTGGTTGGCTCGTTTAAACTCGAAAGACAATCTCGAAAAAGTAGAAGAAGTCGAGGTTCACTTATATGGTTCACTATCATTAACAGGTAAGGGCCATGCCACTGATTATGCCGTTATGCTAGGGTTATTAGGTGCTGACCCAGAATTAGTGCCTATCGATAAAATAGACTCTTTAATACAGACGATTAAGAACGAACATGTTTTACATTTAGATGGTAAATACAAAATTACCTTCGATCCAAAACAGCACATTATATTTAATAGAGAGTTTCTACCTTTTCATGCCAACGGATTAACCTTTAAGGCAAAACTGAAATCTGGTAAATTAATATCAAAAACATACTACTCCATTGGTGGCGGTTTCGTTATTAGTGAAGAACGAAAGAATGCCAAACGTAAGGTTGACATGTTCAATAAATTTCCTTTCCCTATTCAGAAAGGAACCGAACTACTTGAATTTTGTAATAGTGAAAATCTACCAATCTCTGAGATTGTTTTACAGAATGAAAGATCTTTACGAGATGATGAGAAGATCGATTATGAATTAAACCGCATTTGGTCTACCATGTTAGAATGCATGTATACCGGATGCCATACAGAAGGTATTTTACCTGGCGGATTAAATGTTAAGCGCAGGGCTTTTGAAATGCATAGCAAACTCAAAAGTGACCTGCCCTACTCCAATCCCGAAGAATGGTTACAGACCATACGCCAGACAGAGGTAAAATTTCGTCAAATATTACAATGGGTAAGTTGTTTTGCTCTTAGTGTAAATGAGGTAAATGCATCTTTAGGTCGTGTTGTTACTGCACCTACAAATGGTAGCGCGGGCGTAATACCTGCTGTATTAATGTATTATATGGTCATTGAAAACCATGCAGGCAATTTTGAACATGTAAAGCAATTTTTATTAGTAGCCGGCGAAATAGGAAGCATCTTTAAAAAAGGAGCTACCATATCCGCAGCTATGGGTGGCTGTCAAGCAGAAATTGGTGTATCGTCAGCTATGGCAGCAGGTGCACTTACCGAACTATTAGGTGGCACACCTGAACAGGTACTAATGGCAGCAGAAATTGCTATGGAGCATCATCTGGGACTCACCTGTGATCCTATCGGAGGTCTGGTTCAAATACCTTGTATTGAACGCAACTCTATGGGTGCCATAAAAGCTATTAATGCAGCCGAGCTTGCTTTGGGTTCTGATCCTTCAGCAGCAAAAGTACCGCTAGACAAGGTGGTACAGACCATGTGGGAAACCGCAAAAGACATGAGTTCTAAATATAAAGAAACCTCTGAAGGCGGATTGGCAGTTGGTGTTTTCTTGACTGATTGCTAGATCTGTTTTAAAAAGAAGCTCCTTTTAATTTCTAGTTGTATAAATGGATGTCCTTTTTTTATAAGCCGATATTCCGCTAACTTTAATATATGAAAAACCTGATTTCTGAAAGGGTAGCCGACTTTATAAAAAACTACCCGCCATTTAATCTTCTTGACAGCAAATCGATATTTCAGCTTGCTGAACAAGTACTAATTGTCTACAAAGAAAAGAACAGTATTATTTTTACGGTAGATGAACCTCAACATGCTCATTTTTACTTAGTTCATAAAGGTGCCGTTACCTTGAACAACGCTGCATCTTCGAATGTTCTTGACTATTGCGATGAAGGTGATATTTTTGGCTTACGCCCTCTCTTTGCGAATGAAAATTATAAGTTAGAAGCTAGAGCGCATGAAGAAAGTATTCTCTACGGAATACCCATTGATATTTTTAAACCTATTGCAAAGAAGAATGAGCAGGTAAGCATTTTTTTGATGGAGAGTTTTGCATCCAATACCCGCAACCCGTATGCAAAAGACCAAAAAGGGCAACTCTTCGATAATGAAGATGAAGAAGAAGTCACAAAAGAGGTCGTATTACCTGATCTACAATTAGCCAGCTACTCAAAAAAATTGGTGACTTGTTCTACAAGAACTACCATTAAAAAAGCTGCCGATATCATGTCAAAAAAGAAAATCGGCTCTATTCTAGTTACTAGCAACGATTTACCTGTAGGTATAATAACAGATAAAGATTTTAGAAATAAAGTAATTTCTGGTGAGCAGCCCATTACTGCTTCGGTAAAGTCTATAATGACCGCACCAGTAATTACTTACCCTAAAAATCTAACAATAACCCAAGCACAAATGGCAATGATGAAAAGCAACATCAGTCATTTGGTCATTACCCAAGACGGCACCCCAAATTCTACTGCATTAGGTATTTTATCTAAGCATGACGTTATGGTTTCGTTAGGTGACAACCCAGCCGTTTTGGTAAAAGCCATTAAACGTACCTCAAAAATTAAAAAGATAAAGCAGATTAGAAAAAGTGTGATAGTGCTTTTGAGCGGGTATTTAGAGCAAAATATTCCGTTAGGATTAATTGCTAAAATTATCTCAGAACTAAATGACACCTGCATAAAACAGATTGTCGAAATTTCTCTTGCAAGAATGGATACTCCACCGCCTGTAAAATTTGCGTGGTTGGCATTAGGTAGCCAAGGTAGAAGCGAGCAACTTTTACATACGGATCAAGATAACGCCTTGGTCTTTGAAGATGTTACTG
>JANQUX010000213.1 GCA_030730545.1 Maribacter sp.
CTATTCTATGCTCTATAAAATTAATAAATTGTAAAATTGATTAATTGGCTATTCTTCTTCTTCCCAACCTTTTGATCTCTCAACCGCCTTTTGCCATTTTTTGTACAGACGCTTTCTTTTTACACGGTCAAAAGTTGGCTTAAAAATTCGGTCCATTGGTCGGTTTTGATCAATATCAGATTGCTGCCAGAAACCTACTTGAATACCAGCTAAGAAAGCAGCACCCATAGCGGTAGATTCTATAATCTTAGGGCGGTGTACCTCAGAATCTAAAATATCTGCCTGAAATTGCATTAAATGATTGTTTGCGCAGGCACCACCATCAACTCGTAAGTTCTTTAGCTGAATGCCAGAATCATCTTCCATAGCTTTCAAGATATCTTTCGTTTGGTATGCCAATGCCTCTAAAGTCGCCTTTGCCAAATGGGCTTTACCAGTATCTCTGGTTAAACCGAAAACGGCACCTCTTGCATACATATCCCAATACGGTGCACCTAGACCTGCAAATGCCGGCACTACATAAACGGGATTCTCACCTTCTATTGAATTTGCTAACTCTTCTGTTTCTTTGGCATCTTTTATAAGCTCCAAACCATCTCTTAACCACTGTATCGCCGCACCAGCAATAAAAATACTGCCCTCTAGCGCGTAATTGACCTTACCGTCTATACCGTAAGCGATAGTGGTTAATAGTCCGTTCTTAGAAAACTGTGGTTTTTCACCGGTATTCATTAACATAAAGCAACCTGTACCATAGGTATTTTTTGCAGACCCTTTCTTAAAACATGCCTGACCAAAAAGTGCTGCTTGCTGATCACCAGCAATACCTGCTATAGGAATTTTTACTCCGTCAATCTCATATTCCCCAAAATTCGCTGCAGATGGTTTTACTTCTGGCAACATTGTTTTAGGTATATCTAAGGCCTTCAACATTTTATCGTCCCACTTTAGATTTACGATATCGTAAATCATGGTACGCGATGCATTGGTATAATCGGTTACGTGGTTGTGATCTTTCGTCATATTCCAAACTAACCAAGTATCAATGGTGCCCATTAATAAATCGCCCGCTTGAGCTTTCTTTTTGGCGCCTTCAACATTATCGAGAATCCATTTTACTTTCGTACCCGAAAAATAAGAATCAATGACCAAGCCTGTAGTTGTCTTTACATGCTCTGTTAGCCCTATTTTCTTAAGATGCTCGCAAATATCTGCCGTACGTTTGTCTTGCCAAACAATGGCATTATAAACGGGTTCACCTGTATGTTT
>JANQUX010000214.1 GCA_030730545.1 Maribacter sp.
ACATGGCGATACAGTTAAATAAAACATTATACAGAACCGTATTGATAGTCACCTTCTTGGCTATTAATGGACTTATTCTATACGGAATAGGTGCTGCATGGGCATTTATGAACACCGGTGCAGATAAAACTTCTATGCTCCATTTAGAAGTACCGATGGATGATGTGTATAAGCCAAATCTAGAATGGTCAAATTTAGATAACCCAGGGCGACCAATGGAAGAGCAAGCATTGGGCGAAATTACCAACGATTATATGAATGCGTGGCACGTTCGTAATATCGCATTTAAGAAAAATGACCGTTACGGTATTGAAGATTTTTACACCGATAGCGCAAGAGCTAGACTATATGATAATATTGACCTCAACAAAAAGAATAACCACTGGTACAAGCGTACTACCTTAAACCATAAATCTGCTTTAGATTTTTATACGGCAGATGGTACTATGGTCGTCTTTAAAGATTATAACGTTGAAGAGTACCAAGAAACGTACGAAGGCGAAACACTTATTCTCAAAGAAAAAGATACGACCAGCTACCAAGTCATGATGCTTTTAGAAGACGGATTTTGGCGTATTAGACATTTAAAAGAAATACCTACTCCCGCAGATACAGTTGAAGTAATTGAAAGAAACATAGCAGCCAAACTTGAAAAAATAAAGAACCAGAAAGGGATTAATTACTACCCAAAAGATTCCCCTTGGGATACTTTTGGTAAAAGATTCAATGACACTATTATCGATCAAGATTTTCAGATCATTCAAGATATGGGTTTAAATACGATTCGTGTTTTTCTACAATATGAAGATTTTGGAAAAAACAGGGTCGATGAAAAAAAACTTGCACTTTTAAACAAACTCTTAGATAAGGCACAAGACCACAAATTAGATGTTTTGATTACTTTATTTGATTTCTATGGGGACTACGATATTTCTAACTGGACACTCACCCACAGACATGCAGAAGCCATAGTAAATTCTGTCAAAGACCACCCTGCCCTATTAGGTTGGGATATAAAAAATGAACCAGACCTAGATTTTGATTCACGTGGAGAAAATACTGTTATTCAATGGTTGAATCAAATGATTTTAGAAATTAGAAGATGGGACAAAAATAACCCTATAACCATTGGCTGGTCTACCCCAGAAGCGGCATTAAACCTATCGAATGAAGTAGATTTTATTTCTTTTCACTATTATAAAAAACCGCAATACTTTGTAGAATATTATAAGATTTTAAAATACTTAACACCCAATAAACCGATTGT
>JANQUX010000215.1 GCA_030730545.1 Maribacter sp.
AAATCCTTTCCGGGTGGTAAGCAAGAAATAAAGCGGTTGTTGTCTAACCTTGGTAAAATATCATATGAAGAGAAAGTAGTGGCGTTCGTATTTGCATTAACGGCATTTTGTTGGATCACACGTTCATTTTTACTAGAAAGAATATTACCCAAATTGGATGATACTATTATCGTTATATTTTTCTCTATTGTGTTGTTTTTGATTCCGTCGAAGAAAAAAGGAGAGCAACTCATTAATTGGGAAGAAGCCGTAAAAATGCCATGGGGTATTATACTTTTATTTGGCGGCGGTATGGCTCTCGCCAAAGGTTTTGAAGATAGTGGCTTAGCAACATGGATCGGTAGTCAAATGACCAATTTATCAGGTTTGCCGATAATTGTTTTAATATTGGTATTGATAACGGCGGTAAATTTTTTAACAGAAATAACTTCCAATCTGGCAACTACCGCAATGTTATTGCCTGTGTTGGCACCAATGGCACTAACCATAGATGTTCACCCTTTTGTATTAATGGTGGGCGCAGCGGTCGCGGCATCATGTGCTTTTATGTTACCGGTAGCCACACCACCTAATGCCGTAGTCTTTGGCTCTGGTTACTTGAGAATTCCTGATATGGTGAGCAAAGGATTCTTTATGAATATTATTTCTATTATTATATTAACCTTTTTCGTATATTTTGTACTCCCAGAACTATGGGGTGTAACCATAAATAGTTTCCCCGATAAATTTAAATAAATGAAACTATTACTCATTCCAGATAAATTTAAAGGGTCTCTAACTAGTGAAGCTTTTACAAAAGCTTTTATTTCGGGAGTAGAGAAATCAGGTATTTCTTTTACTTCTCATTTCATAAAAGCATCAGACGGCGGTGATGGTTTTATGAGTGCCGTTGCAAGTTATAGACCATGCATTGCTATGCAGGTAATTAGTGAAAATCCGTTAGGCAAGTTAATTCAATCGTACTATCTGTATAACCAAAAAACAAAGTCTGCTTACGTAGAATTGGCAAATACTTCGGGTATGGAACTGTTGAAGCCCGAAGAGCGAAACCCTATGTTGACCTCTACATATGGTACAGGTTTACAAATTAAAGATGCTATCGATAAAGGTGTTGAACATGTTTTTATAGGTCTTGGCGGTAGTGCCACAAATGATGGTGGTATAGGCATTGCACAAGCTTTAGGTTATGTTTTTTTAAATGAAAATAATGAAGAGTTGGCGCCTATAGGTGCTAGTTTGCAATTAATTAAAAAAATCGATGACACCGGTGTAACCGATGCTATTAAGAAGGTGAAATTCTATGCGGTTAATGATGTTACCAACCCATTATTCGGCGAAAATGGAGCATCTTATGTGTACGCCAAACAAAAGGGTGCAACAGATTTTATTATCGAAGACCTGGACAAAGGACTCAGGAATTTAAATATGCAGGTATCTAAAAAGTATAATGTTAATAATGGTGAATTACCGGGTGCTGGTGCGGCAGGAGGAACAGCCTTTGGATTAAAATCTTTTTTTGACGCAGAAATGTTCAGCGGAATAGATTTTATTTTAGAATTATCGGGAGTTCATAAATTATTGGCCAGAGAAAAGTTTGACTATATCATTACAGGTGAAGGAAGAATTGACGAACAAACATTGAACGGTAAATTATTACAAGGCATACTCAATTTGGGTAAAAAATACCATTTGCCTGTAATTGCTATTTGTGGAATATTAGAGATTTCTAAAGACGCCTTACTAGACAGAGGTATTTTTGATGTATTTGAAATTCAAGATAACAGTAAAGATCTTGAATATAATATGAAGCACGCAGCGCTGCTTTTAGCTACAAAAACAGCTGATTATTTTAGTGTAAAGTGAAAATATGGCTTTAAAAAATGACCTGTATTTTTAATTATTTCTTAAAATTATACGCACAAAATAACAATAATGTATTTAAAATGCGTTATTTCTTTATAATGTGTATTAAAAGGAATAAAGTGCCTGCGAAAACATTTCATTTTGCATGATTCTTTGATTGAATTCGTATTTCGACGAGAAATGGCACTAATTGAGCTCTGAAAATCAGTGGTTCAGCTTTTATTTTTTTAGTTTTACACGAACAAATTTTCTAAAGCATGAAAAGCTCAATGACAAATGCGAATACCATATCCCTAAAAAATTACGGGATTACACACGCCAATTTTCATTATCAAGAAACACCTGAACAACTTCAGAAAGCCACTCTAGAAATGGATATGGGAGTTGAAACAAGCAATGGAACACTTGCTGTTAATACAGGCGAATTTACTGGTAGATCACCTATGGATCGATTTATCGTGAAAGATGATATTACAAAAGATAAGGTCTGGTGGGGAAATATTAATATTCCATTTGAAAAGGATAAATTCGATGCATTATACACAAAGGTAATTTCGTATTTAAACGAAAAGGAACTTTTTGTTAGAGATAGCTATGCATGTGCAGACGAAGATTATAAACTGAATATTAGGGTCATTAATGAATATCCTTGGTCTAATATGTTCGCTTATAATATGTTTTTACGCCCTACGGAGGAAGAATTAAAAGATTTCACTCCTGAATGGACGGTAATTAATGCGCCAGGTTTTATGGCCGATGCAGAGGTAGACGGTACAAGACAACATAATTTTGCAATCTTAAACTTTACCGATAAAATAGCTTTGATCGGTGGAACCGGATATACTGGGGAAATCAAAAAAGGAATTTTCTCTGCATTGAACTTTATTTTACCAGTTTACAAAGAGACATTGCCAATGCACTGTTCTTCTAATATTGGTAAAGATGGCGATACCGCAATCTTTTTCGGATTGTCTGGAACAGGAAAAACAACCTTATCAACAGATCCTAATAGAAAACTTATAGGAGATGATGAACACGGTTGGACGAGTAGAAACACCGTTTTCAATTTTGAAGGTGGTTGCTATGCAAAGGTTATTAATTTATCTGAAGAGCAAGAACCTGAAATTTACGGTGCTATCAAGCCAGGTGCTATTTTAGAAAATGTTGTATTAGATGACCAAGGTAATGTTGATTTTGCCGATACGTCAATAACACAAAATACAAGGGTTAGTTACCCAATTCACCATATCGATAATATTCAGCAGCCATCTATTGGTAAGAATGTAAAAAATATATTCTTTTTAACTGCCGATGCCTTTGGTGTACTGCCTCCGATATCTAAGCTTACTCCTAGTCAGGCTGCATATCACTTTATCTCTGGTTATACTGCTAAGGTTGCTGGTACTGAAGCTGGTGTTGTAGAACCGGTACCATCATTCTCTGCATGTTTTGGTGCGCCATTTATGCCATTGCACCCAACAAAGTATGCTGAAATGTTGAGTAAGAAGATGAAAGAATCGGGTGTAGATGTATGGCTTGTAAATACAGGTTGGACAGGCGGCCCATACGGAATCGGAACTCGAATGAAATTAAAGTATACTAGAGCAATGATCACAGCTGCCTTAAACGGCGATTTAGGCTTGTATTCGTACGATAAGTATCATATTCACTCCGTATTCGGTGTAGCACAACCTAGAGAGTGTCCGGGTGTACCAACATCGGTATTGAGTCCGAGATCAACTTGGAACGATGATGAGAAATATTATACCACTGCATTTAAATTAACAAATGCCTTTAGGGAAAACTTCAAGAAATTTGAAAGTTATGCCAGTGAAGAAATCAGAAGAGGCGGACCACAACGGTACGCATTTTAAGACAATAAAAAAAGCCTTGCATTGCAAGGCTTTTTTTATGAAGTTATTTTGGAGTGTATTATTTATTTACGCTCATAATATATTTCTGTAACGCCATCGTCATAGAAGGTGTCTCAGGTGTAGGTGCTTTGATATCAATTCGCAAGCCAGCATCTGTTGCCGCATCTACGGTAGAGTTTCCGAAAACAGCTATTCTAGTTTCCTTTTGATCGAAATCTGGAAAGTTCTGCAATAAAGATTCGATCCCAGACGGACTAAAAAATACCAAAATGTCATAGTACACATTTCTTAAATCTGAAAGATCGCTAATTACAGTTTTGTAAAAAATAGCTCTTTTCCAATTGATACTTAAAGAATCTAAAGTATCAGGTACATCTGGCTTAAGTACATCTGAAGAAGGAAGTAAGAATTTTTCATCCTTATATTTCTTGATCAACGGCACTAAATCTGTGAATAATCTTTTTCCTACGTAGATCTTACGTTTTCTGTAAACTACATATTTTTGAAGGTAATAGGCAACCGCTTCAGACTGGCAGAAGTATTTCATAGAATCTGGTACTTTAAAACGCATTTCGTCTGCGATTCTAAAGAAATGGTCTACTGCGTTTCTGCTGGTTAAGATAATTGCAGTAAAATCATTCAAATCTATCTTTTGTTGGCGCACTGTTTTTGCATCAACTCCTTCTACATGAATAAAAGGTCTGAAATCAACCTTTACTTTCTCTTTGTCGATAAGCTTGGAATAGGGGGAATTTTCCATTTTTGGCTCAGGTTGAGAGACTAAAATCGTTTTTACTTTCATACGCTGCACTATTTTAGAAAGCTTCCCATAATAAGTAAGGGTGCAATTTCGAGTGCGCAAAGGTACAAAATAAAATAGAAAAAATAGGAGCTTATGAATTTTTGATAATTCCTTAATACTGTTACCCAACCAATTATATTGATAACGAAAAATAGGATTAGTGCAATAATGATTAAGATTTTCGAG
Source organism: Maribacter sp. (assembly GCA_030730545.1). GTDB lineage: Bacteria > Bacteroidota > Bacteroidia > Flavobacteriales > Flavobacteriaceae > Maribacter. The sequence continues at coordinate 4,726 of JANQUX010000215.1, forward strand.
TCAATAAAGACATAAGCTAAAAATACATTGGCAATAAAAAGAACAATGCCTGCATAATTAAGGTAGGTTAGCTTCTTAAAAATCAACTCATTAAAGATGTTGTAAGAGTTAAATATGAATCCGTTAAAAAGCTGCGACATGGTTTTCGCAGTAATAAATAAGAAAACACCTGCAAGCAATAATGGAAAAATGTAAGGATTTTTTGCCTCGGTAGGGTTGAAATAACTACGCCAAATAAAAAAAATAAATAAAGTGGTGTTTATAATTTGAAACACACTCATTAGAAAATGAAACCAATTGAACAGTTTTTCTTTCTTCGTGTACATGGTAATGTACTTATTATTAAACGGAAGAATCATGAAATTGAAAAAACGCGGATAATAGATGCTTTTGGCAATTAATGGAAATATAAGACTCACCATAAGAGTTATGGTGATCCAATCGGTTTGCCCCAATGTTCTTGCAATAGGTTCCATTAATTAATAGGAATTGCTTTTCCGTTTAGACCGTATAAAAGATCGTTCTCAGAAATGACTACTCTAAAGTAACCAATGTTTTCCTTTTTTGTTTTAGGCAGTTCAAATTTAAAATTAGTTGTGTCTAATTGTTTTAAGACTGTAGTCGACGTTTGCGTAGCTCTTGGTGTAATTTGTAGCGTCTGTAAAGGTGTTTTGTAATCGTCCATGTAGGTAATGCCGAATTTCAAATTTTTAAGATCGACATCTTGATTGTATGGATTGAAGATTTTTAGATCTATAACTTCATCAGAATTCAATGTAATGGCACTATCATCGACAATAGCATCTAACTTACGAAACGATTGAAAGTTAGAGATGTACCTGCCTTTGTAGAGTCCGCCATCTTCTCTGGTATATGTAAAAGTTGGGGTATTGGCATATTTTGAAACGTAAGCAACATCTTTACCCCGCACTTTTTCTTCAGAGTCGTCTATAGAATATTGATTTTTACGATACATAAAATTGTTCAACGAAAAGGTAGGTGTTGCATTAGTATAGAAAGAATACATTGGGGCATTTCTATACGAGTTTTCAAATACCACAGGTATATTGCCTACTTCCTCTTCAATAGCCTCTGCCCATTCTTTATTGCCATGACTTTCATAATAGAAATTAAATAGCAAGGGTTGATAGGCAAGTCCCATTCTTAAGTAAATAATAAGAACGGTATTGATGAGTCCTAATCTAAAAATCCAGGTTAGTGCATGCTTATTTTGTAGCATGTAGTTAAAGGCTATAACTACTAGAGGAATACAGACTATAATGATCCATTGTGTTTGTACCCTTCTGTTAAAACTAGAAACGAAAAAGAAGATTAATACTCCGTATGTAAGGTATATAAGGGCTTTGTTGAATAAGTCGTTGCCTTTTGTTTTAAATAGCGCCTTATAGATAAACGGAAAAGTTAAACCAAAAATAGCTACTAAATTAACCAAGAAACCGACAGTGTATTTTTCAAAACTATACGCTCCATTTGGTCTTTCGTACAAATGGTATTTTATAGAAACAAAGTCATTTTCGTATAGCCAATAAAAGTGCGGTATGTAACAAAATAAGGCGACTGCAACGGCAAGCCAAGCATATTTGTTAGTGGTAA
>JANQUX010000216.1 GCA_030730545.1 Maribacter sp.
TTGTAGGGTAGGGGTATAACCCTGCCACCCCGACAAAAACCAGTTCAGAAATGAACTGGTTTTTTTATGCTCTTTTTTGAGCTTTTGATAATTTGCTTTTTAAGATTCAAAACTAATTTTAAACTTCAATATCCTACAATAACTTTAGAGGGCTTGCAAAAATTTAAACTTCATAATCTTCCATATAATTATTTTGGAATAGGATAAATTATCAACATAACAAATTATAATTCTCTGCTCTTTTAATGCCATTAGAGACACGACTTTTATAATCTTGACTAGTTGTTTGGTTTACGACCAATTTTAATATGTATAGGCATAGAAATGAGATTTAGAACTTTCATGTAAACGATAAGTTTCAATTTTGATTCAGAAGTTATTTCTGTGATAAACGGTATGGTTATTTTTGTTTCATCTGTAAAGCTGTACTTTTGAATCCGAAAAAATAGCTATCCTTAAATGCAAACGATAAAAGAACTGATAGAGCTGATAACTCTTAAAAGAATTGACGAAACCATATTTGAAGGAGAAAACTATAATGCCCCGTGGGGTAGGGTTTTTGGCGGACAAGTATTAGCACAATCTTTACATGCAGCCTATCAGACCGTACCAGAAGATCGTATTGCACATTCGTTACATGGTTATTTTATTCTAGGAGGAGATTTAAAATATCCAATCAGATACGAGGTCGATACTATTAGAAATGGAGGCAGTTTTACTACAAGAAGGGTGGTAGCCAAACAAAACGGTAAAGCTATTTTCAATATGGCCGCTTCATTTCAGGTGAAATCCGATGGTGTTAATCATCAGTTTCCAATGCCTAATTTAATTCCGCCAGAGAAACTAACTACCAGTCTCGAGCAGTTAGAAGAGATTAAGGATCTGTACCCTGGTGCATATAAAAGATTAAAAGCGGTACAGCCTAAGGTGTTTGAATTTAAGCCAGTAGAAAAATTTACAACGCAACTAATTGAAAATGGTTCTCCATTTTTTAATACTTGGTTGCGCACCTCTGATAAAGCTGAAATCGCTTTGCCGATGCAACAACAATTATTGGCTTACGCATCTGATTATAATCTGCTGACCACGGCGACATTACCACACAGAGAAGTATTGAATAAAGGCGAGACTTTTTATGCCAGCTTAGATCATGCAATATGGTTTCATCGCGATTTTGATATCCAAAAATGGTTGTTATATAGTATGGATAGCCCAAGTGCTTCTAACTCACGAGGATTTTCAAGAGGTAGTGTATATGATAGAAC
>JANQUX010000217.1 GCA_030730545.1 Maribacter sp.
GTTTTTATAAGGATATTCTAGGTCTTCTTTTTCTTACCTATGTTTAATTTCGTAGAATACACTATTTCTTTTGAGTTATACATACACCATAATAGATTCTGATGCTGTATCTAATTTGCAATTGCATGCATTTTTAGATGAGTATGGTGATTTTGAATGTATAAATACCACTAGCAACCCTTCAGACGGTCTAAATGATATTCTAAAATTTTCACCAAATATTGTTTTTATAAATCTCAATAAAGACTATTCATCTGTTTTTATGATGGTTACCGAGATTCATCAATACATGAATCAATTGCCGATATTAATAGGCATAGCATCAAGTAAAAATTATGCTTACGATGCAATCAAAAATGGCTTCTTTGATTATTGGCTACAACCTTTTAACGAATTCGATATTCGAAAATCGTTGCTAAAGCTTCAAAAACGTATGCCAAAAGAAAAGGCACCTGCTACTTTATGCTTAAAGTCTTACAACGATTTTCAATACCTAAATACCAATGACATTCTTTACTTAAAAGCTGATAATAACACCACCGAATTTTTCATGAAAGATGGTACAATTATAAATGCCTTTAAAACGTTAAAGACTTTTGAGAACACCCTACCAGAAAACTTTATGCGTATTCATCAAAGTTATATCGTTAATACCAGCTACGTTTCTCGTATTAATTTTGGTAAATCTGTTTGTGCTTTAAAACAGGTGAACGAACAACTACCGTTTTCAAAAACATACAGGGAGAATATGAATAACCTTAAGAATATTCTTTCAAAAACCACAATTTCTTCTTTAAATTAAAGAATTCTCTCACAACTGGTTCATTTACTAACAGAACCAGCCCGTCTACTCAAGACTTTAAATATTGCATTCGTTACGCTACGAACACTAGTACTTTAGCTATATCATAAACCAAAAACCCCTAATAAACAGAGACAATATGAAAAAAGTTACAAGTATTTTAGCAGTTGCGATAATGACGATAGGTATGGCAACATCAATTATTCAGAACACAGCTAGTGAATTTGACTTCATGAACGATATTTCTAAAGCTCTTTCTTGTAATGATTGCGCAACGTTCCCAGATGACAGAAAACCGCCAACAGGGATTTCATAAATAACATTTAAAATTACAAAAAGCCTTTAACGTTCATTTTAAAGGCTTTTTTTTTATACCTTGGTTTTCGATCTCCAAATAACCTCTTTTTGAGTAAATATTATATTTCAATAGTAGTACTAGTTATATTTTGTACCAGT
>JANQUX010000218.1:0-3978 GCA_030730545.1 Maribacter sp.
AGATTATGTAAAGGCTACCGTAAAAGCCGGAGGAGAAGTTTTAGTTTACGGAGATCCGGCAAAAATGGAGGAAAAAACTGTTTTTGGAGGTAAAGTAACAAGAATGTAAAGGAATTCTATAATTCATGTTAGAAGATATTCAGGCAGCAATTCCTTTAGGCTTTTTCTTAAGCTTTATGGTAGGACCTGTATTCTTTGTTTTGTTACAAACGAGTGCTGTAAAAGGTTTTCGTGCTGCTATTACTTTTGATTTTGGAGTATTGTTGGCAGATATATTATTTATATTGGTAGCGTATTTTAGTAGTTTTCAACTTCTTGAAAATCTAAGTAATCAACCTGGGCTATATGTTTTTGGTGGAGTAATTCTTTTAGTTTACGGCTTATTTACTTTCTTTAAGGTGGATAAAAAACAAATACCATATGATTCTAAGAAGATTAGAAAATCAGATTTTTTAGGTCTTTTCATAAAAGGCTTTTTACTCAATTTTATTAATATTGGAGTTCTTGTATTCTGGTTAGGTATTATAATTATAATAGGACCAACATTAGATAATCAACCAAATCGTTTCTTTACTTTTTTTGCTACTGTATTACTCTCTTATTTTATAACAGATATTTTTAAAATACTTTTAGCTAAACAGTTAAAGAGAAAATTAACTGGAAAAAGAATTGTCTTTATAAAGAAGATTATAGGGATTATATTAGTGATATGTGGGGTTGTTCTGATTGTAAAAGGATTTTTACCTAAAGATCAATTTAATATTGAACATGAACTAGAAAGATTCGAAACTAATGCTATAGAATAAAAAAAGCCCGGTCATTGACCTGGCTTTTTTTATATGTAGTTAAATTTTATTTCTTGTAGTTATCGTTAAGTAACTTTACAATCTCATCGGTTAGGTCATTAGCATCTTTACCATAAAGAACACTACCACCATCTCCTCCACCAAGAATGTATGAGTAGCCTTTTGATTGACCGTAAGCCTTAATTTCTTTTTTAACTTTTGAAACTATGCTATCCATTTCAGTTTGTCCTTCCATTTGTAATTGCTGGTCTTGTTGCTGAAGTTGTTGACCAATAATTTGACCTCTTTGCTGCATTGCTGCATATTCTTCTTGAGCTTTTGTTTGAGACATTGATTGAGCTTTAGCTTGAAAAGCCTGTGCTTCAAATTGAAAAGCTTGAGATATACTATCTCTAGTTTTAGCTAATGCGTCTGCTTTAACTTTAAATTTAGATTCTACATCAATCTTTTGTTGATACTCATCCATCAATTTTACGTTATCTACGTATCCAATTTTTTCTTGTTGGCAAGAGGCTAGCAATGCGATAGCTAAAATTACAATTAGGTTTTTCATTTTTTCATTTTTATGTGGTGCAAAAGTAATAAAGCTTTTAGAATGAAAATATTTTAAAATCGTGATAAATGATGAGATTTTAGTAACTATAAAGAATACTTATAATAAAAATAAATAGTATTGATTTTGCTTATTTTTTAGAGCTATTTTAAAGCTTGTTTAAGAGATTATTATCATTTATCTAATATAGGATATAGATTTAATTAAATAAATCGTTAAAAGGTCTTTAAATAGCGTTTTACTCTTTTTTTAGCACATATATTAGGGAAGAATACTCTCCTGATGACTTTGCCTTCATATTTGATATAAAACCTCTGTAAAATGCTTTTATGTAATTTGAAGAACCAGATTTATATTCTTCTGATAATAATGACACATAGTATGAATCAAAATACATTGGTAGTGTTTTGACTAACTCTATTTTTTTATTTTTAAAAATACTTCTTATGGCGTTTTGTGAAAAATGCCACAGATGTCTTGGAGTATCATAAGCCGCCCAAAACTCTTTGTAGTATTGAGCGTCATATGATTTGTAATTTGGTACAGCTATTATGAGTGTTCCGTTTTCATTTAAAAGTGATACTATATTATTTATTTGCTTATCTAAATCTGGCAGATGTTCTAGTACATGCCAAAGTGTTATTACATCAAATTTTTGATTATTAATGGCATTTAATGATCTGTGAATTTCTAGATTTTTATCTGTAGCTTTCTTCCTCGCACTATCGTTTAACTCTACCCCTACAGTTTTCCAATTTTTTTTTTTCGCATTTATTAAAAATTCTCCAGTTCCACACCCTATGTCAAGTAAGTTTTTTTGTGTGCTCGAATATTTATTTATGAGTTTGACTTTTTTATTTAAGGTGTATTTTTTTACTGTTTGGTAAACTTTTTCAAGTAGATTATTACCATTATCAGAATGCGAAATGTAATTATTAGGGTCGTAGTATTTTTCTAAATTATCAGGTATAGGGTTTGTAACGAACATCTCTGAATTAGAATCATATTCTAATTCAAAGATTTCTTGTGTTACTAAATAATCTTTGGTGGTTATTTTTGATATGTTATTAGCCATGCTTTATTTAAAAAATGCTGAATCTGATACTATAATTTTTCAATTGTTCCACGTGGAACAATTCGCCCTACCTTCCAAGAAAAACTAAAAGTACACTGATGTCACTCGGAGTAACACCACTAATTCTTGAAGCTTGAGAAATGGTAACTGGTTGAATTTTTGTCATTTTTTCTCTTGCTTCAAACGATAAAGATTTCAATTTTGAGTAATCAAAATTAGCAGGAATCTTTACTGCTTCTAGTCTATGAAGTTTGTCAGCATTTACTTTTTCCTTTGCAATGTAACCAGAGTATTTTATTTGTATTTCTGCTTGTTCAAGAATTTCACCATCAAAATTATTTTCTTTTATAAAGTTAGATACTTCATCTAACTGCAGCATGTGATCCATTGTTACATTAGGTCTTGAAAATGCTTTATACATTTTGTCAGATTGTTTTACCAAAGCAGAATCAACACTTTCGAAAATAGGATTAATGTCTTTTGGCAATACACTTGTTTCTTTAAAGAAGTTAACAAGAGCTTCAGATTGTTCTAGTTTTTGCTCCATCCTTTTCATTCTTTCATCTGTCGCAAAACCTATAGCATGACTTAAAGGTGTCAGTCGTAAATCAGCATTATCTTGTCTAAGTAATGTTCTATATTCGGCGCGGGATGTAAACATTCTATATGGTTCTTCTGTACCCTTTGTAATTAGGTCATCAATTAAGACACCAATGTAAGCTTCATCTCTTTTTAGAATTAAAGGATTTTCTTCTTTTAGTTTTAAATGTGCGTTTATACCAGCCATTAAACCTTGTGATGCTGCTTCTTCATATCCTGTTGTTCCGTTTATTTGTCCTGCGAAATATAAATTTTCAACTAGCTTAGTTTCTAACGTATGCTTTAATTGTGTTGGTGGAAAGTAATCGTACTCTATTGCATAACCTGGTCTAAAGAATTTTACTTTCTCAAAACCTACCACAGAACGTAAAGCTTTAAACTGAACATCTTCCGGTAAAGAAGTTGAAAATCCGTTTACATATACTTCTACAGTTTCCCACCCTTCTGGTTCAATAAACATTTGGTGACTGTCTTTATCTGCAAATCGGTTTATTTTATCTTCAATAGATGGGCAGTATCTCGGACCAATACTTTTTATTCTACCATTGAACATTGGGGATCTATCAAAACCTTCACGCAACAAATCATGAACCATTGCACTTGTATGTGTCATGTAACAATCACGTTGATGTGCTAATGGTTTTGTATTTGTATAAGAGAATTTTTCAGGAATTACATCACCAGGTTGAACAATCATTTTAGAATAATCTAAAGACCGACCATCTACTCTTGGTGGAGTACCGGTTTTCATTCTGCCGCTTTCGAAACCTAATTCAGTTAATTGTTCTGTAATTCCGGTTGCAGCTTTTTCTCCTGCTCTACCTCCACCAAATTGTTTTTCACCAATATGAATGAGTCCATTTAAGAAAGTTCCATTGGTTAATACAACAGCTTTTGAACGAATATCAATACCTAAAGAAGTTTTTACACCAACTACTTTGTGA
>JANQUX010000218.1:3988-6292 GCA_030730545.1 Maribacter sp.
TAACAAACCAGAAACCATTTCTTGATAAAAGTCTACGTTCGGTGTGCGTTCCAACATCAAACGCCACTCTTCTGCAAAACGCATTCTATCGTTTTGTGTTCTTGGACTCCACATTGCAGGTCCTTTAGATTTGTTAAGCATCTTAAATTGTATGGCAGATTTGTCAGATACAATTCCACTATACCCACCAAGAGCATCTATCTCTCTAACAATTTGTCCTTTTGCAATTCCACCCATTGCCGGATTACAAGACATCTGTCCTATATTTTGCAAATTCATAGTTACTAATAAGGTTTTTGAACCCAAGTTTGCAGCTGCTGCTGCCGCTTCTGCACCGGCGTGTCCTCCGCCAACTACAATTACATCATATTCTTCTCCAAACATATCTTCTATTGTTCCACGTGGAACAGCTTTATTTTTTCTTCTTCTTTAGCGCGCATTTCGGCAGTAGCTGCATCCGATTTATCCGAATAACCCATAAGGTGTAAAACCCCATGAATCATTACGCGTTTTAATTCATTATCAAATGAAACATTAAACTCTTCTGCGTTTTCTTTCACGCGTTCAATTGAAATATATAGGTCGCCCGATACATTTTTTCCTGACACATAATCAAAGGTGATAATGTCTGTTAGATAATCGTGTTGTAAGTAATCTTGATTTATTTTAAGCAAGTAGTCATCACTACAAAAAATGTAGTTGAGTTCAATTATAGAAAACCCTTCGGTATTACAAGATTCTGTAATCCATGAATCGAAATCTTTTTCTACTACAAGTTTAAATTCTGTTAGGTAATTGTAATTAATCATTTGCTTTGAAGTACTCTTTAACCTTAGATTGAAAATTTTGCCGCAAAGGTAAGCTTTGCCTATTTAAAATTTCAACTTCATTACGATAATTATCTAATAATGAGGGTTTAGTAATAATAGGATTTGTGAAGTCTTTGGTATTCCTATTACTTTCTCGCTCAGATTTCTCTCCTTGCTTAAGTGCTGCGTTCTCTAATTTCAACAATTCATAATGTATAGTATTGGCTTTGTTGATTGTACGTTGTGTTATTCCATTTTCTAAAAGGTCGTTCTCAAAATCTTCCATCTGTTTGATCAATTTTTGACCTAGTTTTTGGTCGCCAGAATTAATCATATTTTCAAGTTGTTTTTCTAGTTCTTGTCTTAATTTTTGCTGATTTTGATAGATTTCGTATATTTCTTTTAATTCGGTTTCATTTATTGCCCCTTGTCCTTGCCCGTTTGTACCGTTTGACCCATTATTTCCTTGACCGTTTTCTCCACCCTGTCCATTTTCACCATTTTTACCATTTTTTCCTTCTCCATTTTTTCCGTTTTCACCGTCGCTTCCGTTCTCTCCATCCTTTCCGTTAGCCCCCTGTTTACCACGTTCGCCTTGTTTTCCACCTTCACCATTTTCTCCATTTTCACCCTTTTTTTCTTCCCCACTTTTTCCTTCTTCACCTTCACTCCCAGACTTACCTTGTTGACCCATTTTTTCACCTAATTGTTGTTGACCTTTGATGATATCTGGTAATTGAAAACCACCTTCGCTTTGTCCAGAACCTTTTCCCATTTGCATGCTCGAATTCATATTGTCCGGTACTTCTGCGAGAAAATCTGCAAGGCTATTTGCTGCTGTTAAGACATATTTCTGATGAGAAATTCCTTGAAACATTTGACCATCTGCCATGGTCTCTAAAGATTTATCAATGTTGTAATACACTTCGGTAATTTGTTCATTTACAAATTCTGAAAGCTCAGCCTGGCGAAGTGATAATGCAAAAAGACTATCATCTACATGCTCGAATAAACCCTTTAATTCATTCTGATCACGAACTGTTTCAGAATATTGAGTAGCATCTTGGTCTTCTCTAGCTGTTAGTCGATCATATAAAGTTTCTTGTTTAAATGAAAATATGATAAGGTTATCAAGAATTTGTCTTAACATTTCAGCATCTTCTGTTACAGATGAACCACCGCCTGCACCAGAAGATGATTCGCTTAGTTGTTCACTCATTTCTTTCATCTTATCTGCGGCAGATTTTTGCTTTTTATTTGCGTCAGAACTGGTTGGTTTATTTTGGTCTTCAGAGGTGTTTTTTTCAAGTTCTTCTAGTGCCTCTTTTTGGTCTTCTTCAACACTCTCTTTTTTCCCTTTTTCGATATTTATATCAATTGGTTTTTTGAGCTTTTCATTGTCCTTTTTTAGATCGTCTAGTTCATCTGATATTTTATCAAATTGTTTGTTTAGTTTTTTCTGTTCTTCAGCGGTATTATTTTCATTATTCTGTTG
>JANQUX010000219.1:0-424 GCA_030730545.1 Maribacter sp.
TTGATTTTCTTAATCCTCCATCTGTCAACGAAAAAATAAAAGTTCTAACGCATCAAAGTATAGATAGCTCAAATATGCCTGTTCCAGAAAAGCGAGTTTTCAATTTAATTAGTTGGCTGTTTGCATTTCTAAATTTCCCAGTAATAATAATTTGGAGATTATGGTTAAAGTCAAAAGTACCCGAAGATGAATTTATGGGTACGTTCAGGTTTGCGTTTGCGATGATATCTTATCCTATTTATATGACTTTTGTTTTTGCGCTTATAGCAATAGTATATACGCCATATACTGCAATAAGTGGTATCTGTATTTTGACTTTACTAAATGTAGGGTTGGTGAAGTATGCATTAAAGTAATTATCAAATACCCACAAAATAAAAAACGACCCTTAAAAAGAGTCGTTTATTTTTTTAAATTTAGTTTT
>JANQUX010000219.1:434-6250 GCA_030730545.1 Maribacter sp.
ACCTTTTTCGTTGATGATGAAATCCATCATTTCTTCTACATTTTCTTTAAAGGCGTCGAAGTCTTCTTTATATAAATAAATTTTATGCTTCTTATAATGGAATGAACCATCGTCATGTGTAAATTTCTTACTTTCTGTAATCGTTAAATAATAGTCCCCTGCCTTAGTACTTCTTACATCGAAAAAGTACGTTCTTCTACCTGCGCGTAAAACTTTGGAGTGAATTTCTTCCTGATCTGATAAATCTCTTTCGCTCATTTCTAATGTTTAGTGTCGTTATGCTATCAAAAATGAAAAAAAAATCGTTATCCGACAACAATTTTCTAACTTTCTTTCTCTGAGAGCTGTTTGCTATAGAGGTCTTTATAATACCCTTCTCGAGTATTTAATTCGTCGTGCGTACCCTCTTGAATGAGTCTGCCGTCATCTAACACCAATATTTTATCGGCATTTTTAGCCGAAGAAACCCTGTGACTTACAATTAATGTAGTTCTATTCTTAGAAGCTTTTTTAAGGTTGCTTAAAATTTCTTCTTCTGTTTCTGTATCAACTGCAGAAAGACAATCATCGAACAAATAAATTTGCGGCTTTTTAATTAATGCTCTTGCAATCGACACACGCTGCTTTTGTCCGCCACTTAACGTAATACCTCTTTCACCTAATACCGTATCGTATTTTTTGGAGAAGCCCATTATGTTTTCGTGAACAACGGCATCTTTGGCGATGTCAATAATTTCTTGGTCTGTAGCGTCTTCTTTTCCGAATTTAATATTGTTCTTTATACTATCAGAAAATAGAAATGCATCTTGCGGTACTGCCCCAATAGATTCTCTTAAACTGGTTAGGTCAATATTTTTAATAGGCTCGTCATCTATTAAAATTTCACCCGATGTGGTATCGTATAATCTGGCAACTAAATCTAGAATAGTAGATTTGCCCGATCCTGTTTTGCCAATAATAGCTGTGGTTTCCCCTTCGTTTATAGTAAACGATAAATGTTTTAAGGCATTGATATTGGTATCTTGATAAGTAAAATCAACATCTTTAAACTCAATTTTACCTTTTACCGTATGCTCGTGAGTGGGTGTGTTTTTAATTTCTGACTCCTGATTTAAAAATTCGTTGATACGTTCTTGACTGGCAGCAGCTCTTTGTACGATAGATGTAAGCCATCCTACAATTGCAACGGGCCAGGTTAACATGTTTACGTACAATATAAACTCCGCAATCAATCCAACTTCTATTTCACCCGCCAAGTATTGTTTTCCTCCTATATATATGACCAAAATATTACTGATACCTATTAAGAGTATCATTAGAGGGAAAAACCAGGCATTTACTTTTGCCAGACTAACACTCTTTTCTTTGCCTTCAATGGCAAGTTTTTCTAAGTCATTATTAGTTTGTGGCTCTAACGCATATGCCTTAATAACCGAAACACCTGAAAATATTTCTTGTGTAAAAGTTGATAGTGTAGATAAATACTGCTGTACAATGGTACTTCGCTTGTGTATTACTTTACTTATTTGATAAATTAAAACAGATAAAAAAGGTAATGGTAATAAGGTGTACGCTGCCAAAGTAGGTGCTTTAATAAACATTAGCGGTATTAGGCAGGCAAATAGAGTTAGTGTCTGTATGCCGTACATAATAGCCGGACCCGCATACATACGTACTTCATTAACATCTTCACTTATTCTATTCATTAAATCGCCGGTTCTATTTTTCTTATAGAAGTTGAGACTTAGTTTTTGATAGTGATCGAATATTTCGTTTTTAAGGTCATATTCTATATATCTTGAAATATTGATAATTAATTGACGCATTAAAAAAGTGAAGAATCCAGATAATAATGCGGCACCTACTATTATTAGAATATACTCCATCAACAAATCTTGCGCGGTAGATTTTTCTATTTCAGCTTTTATATACTGCTCAACTACCGTTATAGAATTATTCACGTAAGACGGCATGATCAATTGAAATAGCCTGGCTATTACAGTAATAATAATTCCGAAAAAAAGCTTAAGCCAGTATTTTTTGAAGTATTTATTTAGATGCTTAAGTTCTTTCATAAGTAGTAGAAAAGGTAATAATGTAAATTTTTATGGGCAAAGATAGTTTTTTGACCTAAAACGATATGTTATAAATAAGCTAAGATAAATACGATTGCTATTGTGACCCTTTAAATAGATACTTACCTTTGCGGCTTTATTTACTCGATAATCGAGATTTAAATGCTCCGAGGGCTTGTTCTCAAGGTAATTACTAATATATTAAATAAGTTCTTTCAAATGCTTACAAGAAGGCACATTAGGGTTAAGGTAATGCAGAGCATCTACGCACTCATTCAATCTAAAGATGATTCGTTACAAAAACAAGAGAAGTTTTTAAAAGTAAGCATAGAGAATACCTATACGCTATACTTGTTGTGGCTAAGTCTTTTCGTAGATATACAAAAAAGGGCAGCAGACCAGATATCTTTATCTGCTAACAAATATATTAACGACAAAAAGACAGCATTCCCAAATCCTAAAAAGTTTATTCAAAATAGATTGCTGTTGCAAATTGTGGAGAACAAGACCTTAGAGGAAGAAATTACACATAGAAAATTAGATAACTGGTACTTGAACGAAGAGTATGTAAAACTTATCTATAAAGAGATTATTGAGAGCGAGGCATATCAAGAATACATGTCTTTACCAGAAAGCGACTATGCGGCAGATAAAGAATTAGTGCTGAACTTGTTCAAGAACATTATAGCGCCTAACGATAAAATTTACGATTACTTTGAAGATGATAAGTTAACTTGGGTAGATGATATACCTATTGTTAATACTTTTATATTAAAGCATTTAAAGAAAGCAAAACAGGTACACCCAGAATCTTACTTTTTGCCAAGTTTGTTGAAAGATGATGATGATATGACTTTTGCCATGCAATTGCTATCTAGAACATTATTAAAGAACGATGCATTAGAAAAAGAGATTGAAGGTAAAACACCTAATTGGGATAAAGATCGTATCGCAGGTATTGATAGTATTTTATTAAAAATGGCTATTTGCGAGTTATTACATTTTTCTTCTATACCAGAAAGGGTAACCATAAATGAGTATTTAGAAATTGCTAAAGAATACTCTACACCAAAAAGTAGCATATTTATAAACGGAATTCTCGATAAGCTTACTAAAGAATACAAGTCAGAAGGAAAGCTTAACAAGATGGGAAGAGGTCTATTATAAAAATATTTTATAATTTTACAAATAATTGATAAATCTAAATAGTATGAAAAAAATAGTTCTAATTGTTGGTCTTGTATCAATGGTAGCTTTTACTTCTTGTAAAGACAACGCATCAAGTAAAATTAAAACTGATAATGTAGCAGAGGCTGCGGTAAGAGATGAGGCTGCTAAAGCAGTGCCTGTAATGTCTTTCGAGAAAGCAGAGCATGATTTTGGTACAATTGAGCAAGGTACTCCACAAGAGACCGTATTTGTATTTACCAATACTGGTAATGCCCCATTAATTATTACCGATGCTAAAAGTAGCTGTGGTTGTACAGTTCCTAATCCTCCAAAGGATCCAATTGCACCAGGTGAAAAAGGTGAGTTGAAAGTTAATTTCAATGGTGCAGGTCAAAATCAAGTAACTAAAACGATTACAGTTACAGCAAATACTGAAAAAGGTTCTGAGCTTTTAAGAATCAAAGCTTTCGTTAACCCAAAAGGAGCAGCTCCATTAGGACCTGTTAAATAATTATAAATTACAGATATACCAAACATGGGTGATATAGGGCAGTTTCTTCCGATGATTTTAATTTTTGTGGTCGCATATTTTTTTATGATCAGACCTCAAATGAAAAGACAGAAGGATGAAAAGAAATTTTCAGCAGAATTAAAACGTGGTGATCGTGTTATTACCAAAAGTGGTCTGCACGGTAAAGTAGTAGATTTGAACGACAATGATTTTTCTTGTGTATTGGAAACAATGGCCGGGAAGTTAAAGTTTGATAGATCTGCCATATCCATGGAAATGAGCGCTAAATTAAACGCTCCAGAGAAAAAGTAATTCTTTCTGATTCGTATAAAAAAACACCGATGGAAACATCGGTGTTTTTTTTTTTGCTCAATTGTTATTGATTTGAGTATACTTACATCAATAACATACTTATGCTACACTAGAGTAGAAATTTTATTAGAAGAGCTACTTTAAGTGTTAGTAGGTTTTCTTATTAATGCTTTTATAATGAAGTACTTATGTATAGAATTTCTCTGGCTTTGCCATCGTATTATTGTTTTGCTGTCAGCTCACAAATACGTACAATAACTTCAACAGCTTTTTGCATACTTTCTACCGGTACATATTCATATTTACCGTGAAAATTATGTCCGCCAGCAAATATGTTAGGGCATGGTAAGCCCATATAACTTAACTGAGAACCATCGGTGCCACCGCGTATAGGTTTAATAATAGGTTTTATGCCAATATCTTCCATCGCTTTTTTTGCGGTCTCCACGATATGAAAAACAGGTTCTACCTTTTCTTTCATATTAAAGTACTGATCTTTTAATTCTAGCTCAATACAATTATCATAAACGTTATTAAATTTTTGTACGATGTCTTCTACTAATTGTTTACGTTGCTCAAAATGCTTTAAATCGTGATCTCTAATAATTAGTTCTACAGTAGCATTTTCGATTTCTCCGTCAAAATGATTCACATGAAAAAAGCCTTCTCTGCCAGAAGTTTCTTCGGGTATTTCATGCTTGGGTAATTCGCTAATAATGGTATTGGCGATTAAAAGTGCATTCACCATTTTTCCTTTTGCATACCCTGGGTGTACACTTTTTCCTTTTATAGTTATTTTGGCACCGGCTGCATTGAAATTTTCATATTCTAATTCGCCAATCTGGCTACCATCGATAGTATATGCCCATTCTGCACCAAATTTTTCTACATCAAATTTATGTGCACCACGACCAATTTCTTCATCGGGTGTAAACCCAATTCTTATATTGCCATGCTTTATTTTAGGATTATTGATCAAATACTCCATAGCTGTTACAATCTCTGCAATACCAGCTTTATCATCGGCACCTAACAATGTTGTGCCATCTGTAGTAATTAGAGTCTGACCGATATACTGCAATAAATCATCAAAATAAGATGAGGATAGAATGATGTCTTTTTCCTTATTAAGAACAATATCTTTACCATCGTAATCTCTTATGATTTGCGGATTTACATTAGTGCCTGAAAAATCAGGAGACGTATCAAAATGAGATATAAAACCTATTGTAGGTACATCATGTTCAACATTAGATGGTAGTGTTGCCATGATATAAGCATTTTTATCTATGGTCACATCAGATAAGCCTATTGAACGTAATTCATCAACCAATTTGTTAGCTAAATTCCACTGCTTCTTGGTACTTGGTGTGGTCTCTGACGATGAGTCGCTTTGCGTATCAATAGTAATGTAGCTTATGAAACGGTCAATTATATGTTGCATTGTAAATGGGTTTTATCAAAAATAAGCTTATATATTGTAATTTAGTAGACGTAAGATTTTATAAATTTTGATATGAATAATTTTAGATTTTTGGTACTAACGGCTTCTGTTTTATTTTTTGTAAACGGATATTCGCAAGCAGATTGTATATTAGGGGTAGGGGTTACCGATGATGCTACTATTGCAGAAATTTTTCAATTTAATGAGCTGCAAAATGAAAAATTAAAAAGTCTTAGTGCCGATTTGAAATTTAAAAGTGATGAGCTAAATAACGAATTGGTAAATATAAAAGATAGTCACCCGC
>JANQUX010000220.1 GCA_030730545.1 Maribacter sp.
TTGAAGAGCCTACCGGATACTTTTTTGACGGTCAAGTACCTTATATGGATGTCGATGTACAAAACGATAGTGTAGTGTATATTAGAAAAAATATAGCGCTGAACTCATTCTTTAATAATTTAAAATTAAAGGGTGGTGATATTTTTAGGGTTATTAATGGGCAAGAGATCAACTTAGAAAGTTTACGCCCTGTTATAGGTGAAAGCTTTGGGTGGACACCACAAACACCTATTACTATGACTGTAGAAAGAGATGGTGAGATGATTTCAGTTGAAGGTGTTGCTGGTCAGCCTGTAAAAAAAGTAAAGAAAATAGTCGCTTTAGAAGGTGAAAACGAAGCAACTGACAAGTTGCGCAATGCTTGGTTGAAGAATTAGGGTAATTCTTGGGTTTTACAAGAATAAAAAAACCGTCTACTTTTTACAGTAAGACGGTTTTTTATTGAGTTAGTTGAATTGTAATTAACCTAATGCAACTCTTTTGAAACCAACAACCTCTAAGCTAGAGTCTACTGACTTTACGTATTGAGCAACACTTTGTTTACTGTCTTTAATGAAATCTTGGTTGACCAAGGTATTATCTTTAAAGAAACGATTTAATTTACCTTTGGCAATATTATCTAGCATTGCTTCTGGCTTACCTTCTTGACGTAATACATCTTTGGCAATTTCGATCTCTTTATCAATAATTGATTGATCAACACCGGCTTCGTTCAAAGCGACAGGGTTCATTGCTGCAGCTTGCATAGAAACATCTTTAGCAACTTCATCAGCACCGGCTACGGCAGCTGAAAGTCCTGTTAGAACAGCAATTTTATTTCCTGCGTGAATGTATGATCCAACGAAAGGGGCGCTTAATGTTTCAAAACCACCTATTTCGATTTTCTCACCAATAACACCGGTTTGCTCAGTAAGTTTTTCTTGAACCGTCATTCCTTTGTATTTAGCAGCTAAGAATGCATCTTTAGAATCAAAGTTGATTGCTAGGTCTGCAAATTCTGTAGCTAGTGTTACAAAAGTTTCGTTTTTAGCAACGAAATCTGTTTCACAGTTCAAAGAGATAATAACACCTTTAGTGTTATCGCTATTTACTTTTGCGATTGCTGCACCTTCAGAAGAATCTCTGTCGGCTCTTTTTGCTGCAACTTTTTGACCTTTTTTACGAAGAACTTCTATTGCAATTTCAAAATCGCCATCAGCCTCAACTAACGCGTTTTTGCAATCCATCATTCCTGCACCAGTAGTCTTTCTTAACCTGTTAACTTCTGCGGCTGTAATCTTTGCCATTTTATTTTACTTTTAGTATACCTGTTTTACGAGGTTGTTCTTAGATTTATTTTAAAACTGTAGCGCCTTATTCTACACCACCTTTGGTGTTGTCTTGCCATTCTTTAAGCTCGTCCCATTTACCATCTGCAGCCATTTTAGCTTGCTTTGGCCATGATGTAGGATCTAAATGTGCCATTCTAGAACTTGCTTCGATTAAGATTTCTTTAATCTTATCGGCCTCTCCTTTAGAAAGGTCGGCGAAAGTAGTAATACCTGCAGCAACTAATGCTTCAGCTGCTTTAGGTCCTATACCTTCAACTTTTGTTAAATCGTCGGCTTTTGCTTTAGTAGCCTTAACAACTACTGGTTCAGCCTTAACTTCTGGCTCAGCCTTTGCTGTAGTAGGTTCTGGCTTTTCAGCAGTTAATTTTTTCTTTGATGTTTTATCTTTTTTCTCTGACTTACCTTCTGGAGCATCACCTTTTTCAGACTTACGATCAGCAAGACCTTCAGCAACTGCATTGGTAACCTCTGTCATAATGATGTCGATCGACTTTGAGGCATCATCATTAGAAGGTATAAGGTAATCTACATCTCTAGGGTCACAGTTGGTATCAACCATTGCGAAAATAGGAATGTTTAATTTTTGAGCTTCTTTAACTGCAATGTGCTCTCTCATTGTATCAACGATGAACAATGCACCCGGTAAACGTGTCATTTCAGAAATAGAACCTAAGTTCTTTTCTAATTTTGCACGTAAACGGTCAACTTGTAATCTTTCTTTTTTAGAAAGGGTAAGGAAGGTACCGTCTTTTTTCATACGATCGATAGAAGCCATTTTCTTAACAGCTTTACGAATAGTAACGAAGTTTGTTAACATACCACCTGGCCATCTTTCTGTGATGTAAGGCATGTTTACTGCTGCTGCTTTTTCAGCAACGATATCTTTTGCTTGTTTTTTGGTAGCTACGAAAAGTATCTTTCTACCTGATGCTGCAATTTTGCTAAGAGCCTCATTGGTCTCGTCTAATTTTGCAACTGTTTTGTAAAGGTTGATTACGTGAATACCATTACGCTCCATGTAGATGTAAGGAGCCATGTTCGGATTCCACTTTCTTGTTAGGTGACCAAAATGTACACCTGCTTCTAATAATTGTTTTACTTCGACTCTCGCCATTTTAAATTTAGTTTACGTTCTTATGAATTAGCAATGATAAAGTGGTATTTGCACGAGCAAAAGCCTTCACCATTTAGATGCTAAACTAATCTTACCTTTAATTTTAGTTAAATAAAGGATTTTTAATTGTCCCCAAAAGGACTTTCAATGAACTAGTTAATACTCTGAATTTTCCAGTTTGATAAAATATAAAAATAGGCACCCAAAAAGGGTGCCTGATAATATTGTAACTCGAATTAACGTTTCGAGAATTGGAATTTTTTACGTGCTTTCTTCTGACCGAATTTCTTACGTTCAACCATTCTTGGATCTCTAGTTAAAAGACCTTCTGGCTTTAAGATAATTCTGTTCTCAGCATCAATCTCACACATTGCTCTAGATAAAGCAAGACGAATAGCCTCTGCTTGACCAGTAATACCACCACCGTAAACATTTACTTTTACGTTGTAAGTATCTAAGCTTTCAGTTAATGTGAAAGGTTGTTTTACTTTATATTGAAGTGTTGCAGTTGGAAAGTATACACTTAAATCTTTGTTGTTAATAGTGATGTCACCATTACCATCAGAAAGATAAACTCTCGCTACAGCGGTCTTTCTACGACCAATTTTATGAATTACTTCCATCTTATTTAATATCTTTTAAATTAACAACAGTAGGCTTTTGAGCTTCCTGACCGTGCGTTGTACCTGCGTAAACTTTTAGGTTTCTGAAAAGCTCAGCACCTAATCTGTTCTTAGGTAACATACCTTTGATCGCTTTTTCAAGAATACCTTCTGGATTTTTATCCAATAATTGTTTTACGGTAGTAGAACGTTGACCACCTGGGTAGCCAGTATATCTCAAGTAGGTTTTATCAGACCACTTGTTTCCAGAAAGAACAATTTTCTCTGCGTTGATAATAACAACATTATCACCACAATCTACGTGAGGGGTGAAACTTGGTTTGTGCTTTCCTCTTAACAAATAGGCGACTTTAGAAGCCATGCGTCCTAATGTTTCTCCTTCGGCATCTACCAATAACCACTCTTTGTTGACAGTTGTTCTGTTGGCCGAAACGGTCTTATAACTTAATGTATCCACTACTGCTATTTTTAACTATTATTTTAATCAATCCCTAGAAAGGGGCTGCAAATCTACGATTATTAACTTGAATTGCAAATACTTGTTTCTTTATTTTTTACATTTTTTAAATAAATGTAATTTCTAACTGCGTAATGTAAATAGAGATACTGTTAAACTTATCGGTTTTATTGGTATTTCTGTAACAATACTATTTTTTTGCCGTCCCTTCATTTATAAAACAATCAATCGAACAGCGAACTATTATGAATAAATACTTTATCAATAGTATTTTATTTCTTTTGTTAACCACTACTGCAATTGCTCAAAAAGACTCGGTAAAGGTACAAAGGGAATATAATACCGCGCAACTTCTGGTAGGGGAAGAAATTAATATTGACGGTCTTTTGTCTGAGATGAGTTGGGATAATGTGGCTTGGCAAGACGATTTTACGGTTTTTGAACCAAATAATGGTGAAAAAGCAAGTCAACGCACAAAATTTAAAATAACCTATGATGCGAAGTTTTTATATGTGGGTATCCGTTGTTTTGATAGTATACCCGAAAAAATAGAAAAGCGACTTGCTCGTAGAGATAATTTTTCTGGTGATTGGATAGAAGTTAATATTGACAGTTACAATGATAAACGCACAGGTTTTTCTTTTAATGTTTCTGCAGCAGGCGTAAAGGGTGATGAATTTATATCTCAAAATGGTGATTTTTGGGATGCCAGCTGGAACCCAATTTGGTACACTGCAGCCAATATTGATGAAGAAGGATGGACCGCGGAAATGAAAATTCCGTTTAGTCAATTAAAGTTTGGTGCTGCTGAAGAACAACAATGGGGACTTCAAATTCACAGACGATATTTTAGAGGCGAAGAACGCTCTATTTGGCAACCGATTTCTTTAGAAGCACCGGGTTGGGTTAGTGAATTCGGTAAGTTAACAGGTTTAAAGAATATTGAGCCTCAAAAACAATTAGAGATTCAGCCTTTTCTAGTGAATCAGTTCGATAGCTATCCATCTGAAACTGGCAACCCTTTTAGAGATGGTAAAGATTATATTTTGAATGCGGGTTTAGATGCTAAAATAGGATTGACGAATGACTTGACATTGGATTTAACGGTAAATCCAGATTTCGGACAGGTTGATGCTGATCCGGGAGCAATCGCTTTAGACGGATTTCAAATATTTTTCGAAGAACGAAGACCATTCTTTATTGAAAACAAAAATATATTCGACTACGAGTTTGCCGATGGTAACGACAATGTTTTTTATAGTAGACGAATAGGTAGAAGTCCGCAAGGGTTTGCCGATGTTACGCAAGACGAGTTTGTTGATCAACCGACCAATTCTACCATACTGGGTGCCGCAAAATTTTCTGGTAAAACAAAGAACGGATGGTCTTTGGGGCTGTTAGAAAGTATTACCGGTAAAATGTACGCAGATATTGAAGATATTACTGGTAACAAAAGATCAGAACTAGTAGAGCCGTTAACCAACTATATAGTGGGTAGAGTGCAAAAAGATTTTAATGAACGTAATTCTTTCGTTGGCGGAATATTTACTGCCACCAATAGAAATTTACCGGAAAATTTTGAGTTTTTAAGAAGTGGAGCGTATACTGGTGGTTTAGATTTTAAGCATAATTGGAAAAACAGAAATTATTATGTTGAAGGTAATGTGGTCGGTAGCCACGTTACAGGTAGTGAAGAAGCAATAACGAGAACTCAAACCAGCATCACCCATTTATTTCAAAGAGTAGACGCTGGTCATGTTTCTGTTGATACTAATAGAACATCATTAACAGGTACTGGTGGCAAAATAGAAATAGGTAAAGCTGGTGGTGGAAATTGGAGATATGATGGCGGAGTCATTTGGCGATCACCCGAGTTGGAACTGAACGATATCGGATTTTTAAGACAGGCAGATGAAATAAAACAAACCGCATCTTTAAGTAGACTATTTATAAAACCTACTAATTTTTATCGTAAAGCCAATATAGAATTAAGTCAAAATTCTACTTATGATTTTGAAGGTAATTACAATAGAATACAATATCAGTTTGAAGGCTTTATAAATTATAAAAATAATTGGTGGACAGAAGTTGGTGCTGCCCATAAGCCTCGTATATTTTCAAATACGGTACTTCGTGGCGGACCACGATGGCGCTGGTCAGACGAGAATTTTGCGTATCTATTCTTTGGTTCTGATAGTAGAAAGAAATTAAGTTTTACCCTAGGTTATGTAAATAGTCAGGCAGCCGAAAATAACTTCTCGTTAGCGCGTTATGTGTTTAGATTGTACTATCAACCTTTTGATGCGTTTAACCTATCTATTTCTTCAGAGTTTGAAGAGAATCCGAATAAGACGCAGTATGTTACCGAAAGTAATTTTAATGGTGCTGCGAGATATATTACCGGTAATATTGATCAAAAAACGTTTAGCACTTCCATCCGTTTTAATTATAGTATAAACCCGAATTTATCTATTCAGTATTATGGTGAGCCATTTATTTCTAGAGGTACATATACCGATTTTAATTATGTGAATAATCCTATTGCAGAGAAACTTAATGAACGAGTAACCTTATTTTCAGATAATCAAATTTCGCAATCTACTAGTACTGATAATTATTTGATTGATGAAGATTTTGATGGAACTGTAGATTATCAGATTGAGAATCCAGATTTTTCATATGTTCAATTTAGATCGAACTTAGTTTTAAGATGGGAATATGTG
>JANQUX010000221.1 GCA_030730545.1 Maribacter sp.
GTCTAGGCACTCGGCCGAAGAGCTAGGTTTAGCCAAGAAGAAGACCACACGTATCGTGTTCACTTCGGTTACAACGGCTGCTATTCACCAAGCAATTGAAAATCCGAGGGAAATAAATTACAACCTTGTAAATGCACAACAGGCAAGAAGGGTATTAGACCGTTTGGTTGGGTATCAATTATCGCCAGTGCTTTGGAAAAAAATTAAACCGGGTCTTTCTGCCGGTCGTGTTCAATCTGTAGCCGTAAGGTTAATTGTTGAGCGAGAAAGAGATATAGAGGGTTTTGAGCCACAAGCGTCATTTAAGATTGCAGCAGAGTTTCAAACAGAAGAAGGCAGTGTTTTTTCGGCTAAGTTGAATAAAACTTTCGACACAGAAAAAGAAGCAAAAGCATTTTTAGAAAAGAATAAAGCTGCTAATTTTTCGGTAAGTAAGTTAGATAAGAAACCTGCCAAGAAATCACCATCTGCACCGTTTACAACCTCTACTTTGCAACAAGAGGCATCAAGAAAATTATATTTCTCTGTAGGTAGAACCATGCAAGTCGCCCAACGTTTATACGAAGCGGGTTTAATTACGTACATGAGAACAGATAGTGTTAACCTTTCTAACGAAGCGTTGACATCTGCAAAAGAAGCTATAGAAAAAAACTACGGTAAAGAATATAGCGAAACAAGAAATTTTACAGGTAAGTCTAAAGGCGCTCAAGAAGCACACGAAGCAATTAGACCAACTGAGATGGGTAATCAATCTCCATCATTAGAACGTGATCAATCTAAATTGTACGACTTAATATGGAAACGTACGGTTGCCTCTCAAATGAGCGATGCTCAGTTAGAGCGTACCAACGTAAAAATTAAGGCAAGCAAACATTCAGAAGAATTTACTGCAAACGGTGAGGTTATTAAGTTCGATGGTTTCTTGAAAGTATACATGGAAGGTGTAGATGATGAAGATATTGCCGAAGAACAAGAAGGTATGTTACCTGCCATGAAAGAAGGCGAGCGTTTGTTGAATAATTATATTTCAGCGACAGAACGTTTTACAAGAGCACCATATAGATTTACAGAAGCATCTTTGGTTAAGAAATTAGAAGAGCTTGGTATTGGTAGACCATCTACTTATGCACCAACAATATCTACGATTCTTAACAGAGGCTATGTTGAAAAAGGTACTATAGAAGGTACTGAGCGTAAGTATCAGCAATTGGTATTGGCGGCAGATAAAATAGAAGAAAAGAACCT
>JANQUX010000222.1 GCA_030730545.1 Maribacter sp.
GGTATTGCTCAAGATGCATTAATCATGAATATTGATGATTTGATCTGTGTTGGGGCAACCGATAACATTATGCTTTCTTCTACAATAGGTAGAAATAAAAATAAAATTCCGGGTGAGGTGCTATCGGCAATAATAAATGGTACCGAAGAATTGATCAATGATTTAGGGGAGTTTGGTATTACAATTCACTCTACGGGTGGTGAAACTGCCGATGTAGGTGA
Source organism: Maribacter sp. (assembly GCA_030730545.1). Lineage (GTDB taxonomy): Bacteria > Bacteroidota > Bacteroidia > Flavobacteriales > Flavobacteriaceae > Maribacter. The sequence continues at coordinate 222 of JANQUX010000222.1, forward strand.
TTTGGTTAGAACCATTATTGTAGATTCTACAGTTACTGCTAGATTAAAAAGAAGCGATGTTATCGACAATGCGAATATAAAAGCAGGAGATGTAATCGTTGGTCTAGAGTCTTTTGGACAGGCTAATTATGAAAAAGGCTATAATGGCGGAATGGGAAGTAACGGACTAACTTCTGCCAGACATGATGTTTTTTCAAACTATTTGGCAGATAAATTTCCAGAAAGTTTTGATGCAGAAGTACCTAAAGATCTTGTCTATTCTGGTACTATAAAGTTGACCGATAAGGTCGAGAATTCGCCGATCGATGCAGGTAAATTGGTGCTGTCGCCAACGAGAACTTATGCGCCTATCGTTAAAAAAATACTTTCAAAATATAGTTCAAAAGAAATCCACGGAATGATTCATTGTAGTGGAGGTGCACAAACAAAAATTCTTCATTTTATTGATGAATTACATGTGGTAAAAGATAATTTATTCGATGTGCCACCACTTTTTCAATTGATTCAAGAACAGTCTGGTACAGATTGGAAAGAGATGTATAAAGTTTTTAATTGTGGTCACAGATTAGAGTTTTATTTGCCTGAAGATGTAGCAAATGATATTATCGACATCTCTAAGAGTTTTGGTGTAAATGCCCAAATTATTGGTAGGGTTGAGGCTTCAGATTCTAAAAAACTAACAATTTCAAGTAAGTATGGCACCTTTGTGTATTAACGCATACGATTAGAGTAAATAAATCGTTCTTTTTGTATAAACCTATCATGCTATGGAAAGAAAAGATTTTTTACGAACGCTTGGGGCGGGTGCTGCCTTTGCAATTACTTTTCCTTGTTTAGGAAGCTGTTCAAAAGATAGCGACGTAGAAGGTGATATTGTAGCTCAACCAACAGATGTAGATTTTACAATAGACCTCGAGTCTGCCGAAGCGTCAAAGTTGGCAAATAATGGTGGCTTTATTCTGAAAAATCTAGTGGTCGTGGTTAAAAACCTAGAAGGTGAATTTGTTGCTGCAACTCAAATTTG
>JANQUX010000223.1 GCA_030730545.1 Maribacter sp.
GGTATTGTTTTCCGCCGCCCCAGAAACTTTGATTTTCAACTGTTGGGTCTACTTCAAAATATGATTTCAATGCCAAGTTTCCTATGAGTATGCTTTCTGTAAATGGTCCTGCATAATCAAATGAAGAGCTTGTTTCAGCATTACCATAACCTGCCATACATGCATTTACCCATTGTAAATAATGCCCTTCGGGTACACGTGCAATGGTTTGTTCTACTTCAAATTGTTCGTTTAAAGATAATGGTAACAAACGAGGATTTGCACCGTAGCAATCTGCCATTAATTTTCCTTTTGTACCAATGAACAGTACACCACCATCCCAGTTTCCTAAAGCTTCGTCATCGCCTAATTCTTCTGGTCTTTCAGGTAGCAATCCGCCATCCATCCAAGTAACCTTTATTTTTCCATTGCCATCCGTTCGTGGATAGGTTAAATGTATTTTACTAGAGTTCGGGAAACTTTTTGGGTAGTCTTTATATTGGAAATTTCCGCTAAAAGAATCAGAAACGCTACATTCTACGGTATCAGGATATAAAATTGGTAATATTCTATAAACAGGATCCATAATATGACATGCCATATCGCCAAGCGCACCTGTTCCGAAATCTGACCAACCTCGCCAGTCAAAAGGCAGGTAGGCATTATTGTAATCTCGCATTGCAGCAGTGCCTAACCAAAGATCCCAATTCAGTCCTTCTGGAACACTATCTTTTTTAGTCGGTGTTTGTAATGCTTGCGGCCAAATGGCTCTGTTTGTCCAGCATTTTACGGTATGTACTTCCCCAATAATTCCGGTATCATATATTTCTTTCATGGTACGTACACCATCGCCAGAACCACCTTGGTTACCCATTTGAGTAACTACCTGAAATTTTTTAGCAGCTTCGGTCAACATTCTTGCTTCCCAAATATCATGGGTCAACGGTTTTTGAACGTACACATGTTTACCCATAGACATTGCCTGGTAAGCTGAAACGGCATGGTTGTGATCCGGGGTAGCTACAGATACGGCATCGATATTTTTACCTTCTTTATATAGCATCTCCCTAAAATCGTTGAAATAGCTGGCTTTCGGGAATGCGTCTCTAGACGCTAACGCTTGTCTGTCATCAACATCGCAAAGCGATACAATATTTACATTGGCACTCTCGGCAAAAGATGCAATATCACTTTGACCTTTACCACCTACCCCTATGGCTGCAATGTTTAGTTTATCGCTAGGTGGAATATATCC
>JANQUX010000224.1 GCA_030730545.1 Maribacter sp.
CTACTTTAGTGGCTACTGGAGATGCCAGTAGTGGTGCCAATATAAGTATCGATGTAACCGATGATTTAACCGCAGAAGCTTCTAGTGGTGGTAATATATCTTACAAAGGCGACCCGTCGGTGCAGAAGAACAAATCGGTATCGGGTAGCGTTCATAAATACTAAATTATTCTTTCATCAATTCAACTTTAAAACCCACTGAAATATCAGTGGGTTTTCATTTTTTTGTATACCCCTAATCTGTATATTAGTGGTATGCAAGTACACTTAAAAAAATATACATTACCGCTAAAGCACACTTTCAGTATCTCAAGAGAATCTCATGATTTTCAAGATACTATGATCGCTTCTTTAACTTTGAACGGTAAAACGGGTTATGGTGAGGCGACCTCTAATCCGTATTATAAAATCACTACGCAGAACATGATGGATGAAATCAGCGCCATATCCTCTGAAATTGAAAGTTTTGAATTCACGAAGCCTGAGGTTTTTCACGCTTTTTTAGTAGGTAAAGGGCTATCCAATTTTGCTATTTGTGCTTTAGATTTGGCTGCACATGATCTTTATGGAAAATTATTAGGCAAGCCGCTATACGAGATTTGGGGTACAAGCATCGAAAACTACCCAACTACGAACTATACCATAGGTATTGCATCTGTAGATGTTATGTTAGCCAAAATGCAAGAAATGCCTTGGCCTATCTATAAAATTAAATTAGGTACTAGCGATGATGTTGCTATTGTTCGTGAATTAAGAAAACATACCGATGCTATTTTTAGAATAGATGCCAACTGCGCTTGGACGGCGCAAGAAACTATATTTAACGCTCCGCTTTTAAAAGAATTGGGTGTTCAGTTTTTAGAACAGCCATTGAAAGCTGATGATTGGTCTGGTATGGAAGAGGTCATGCACCATAGCGTGCTACCCGTTATTGCCGATGAAAGTTGTATTGTTGAAAGTGATGTTGAAAAATGTGCACTACATTTTAGTGGAATAAATATTAAGTTGACCAAGTGTGGCGGACTCACCCCTGCCCTACGGATGATAAAAAGGGCTAAAGAATTAGGCATAAGCGTTATGGTGGGCTGTATGACAGAATCGACCGTGGGTATTTCTGCTATTGCACAGCTAATCCCGCAATTAGATTATGTCGATATGGATGGTGCTTTATTATTGAAAAGTGATATTGCAACGGGAGTTCATATTGAACCTGACGGAAAAGTTATCTTCCCCAAACTAGCCGGTAGCGGTGTTCAATTGTTAGATTAATGTTTACTATTGATGAATTTCCCGATAGAACTATTGCCATAGATGGTAAAGAATACCTATACTTTGGCGGCACTTCATATTTAGGATTACAAACTGATGCCGAGTTTCAATCGTTGTTCATCAATAATATTAAAAAATACGGCACTGCATATAGTGCTTCCCGCAAATCAAATATTAGAATATCAATCTTTGATGAAGTAGACGCCTATCTAGCTAAAATAATTGGTAGTGAAGCTTGCGTGACCATGTCTTCTGGTTATCTCGCCGGTCAGTTGGTGTGCACCTATTTTAGTCAACCCGATTATCAATTATTTTATGCGCCACATACGCATTCTGCCTTATTTAAAAATCAGCAAGAACTATTTGCAAGCTGGACCGAGCTAGAAAATGCTATCAAACAGAACTCTAACAAGACAGTTATACTCTTTTTAGATAGTATCGATTTTCACGGAGATAATTTTCCCGATTACAACTTTCTTAAAAATCTACCGCTGAAAGATATAATTCTAGTCGTAGATGATTCTCACGGAATAGGCATTACCGGAGAAAATGGTGGAGGTAGTTTCAAATTGCTACAATCATTAGCAACAAAAGAACTTTTGGTTTCTTGCTCTTTAGGTAAAGGGTTTGGTATTCAAGCTGGAGCGATATTTGGCAGCAATAATATGATTAATGCGTTAAAAAATACACAGTTTTTTGGCGGAGCTAGTCCCGCAACACCTGCTTCTTTAGCAACTTTAAAAGATGCTAGTTCACTTATCGCAACTAAAAGAAAACAATTGGCAGAAAATATGGATCTATTCTTGAAAAACATATCAAATAGGTCTCTTTTTGTCTATGCGGAAGGGCATCCGACCTTTATTTTTCAAAATGAAATCCTTGCCAATTATCTGCAAGAAAATGGTATCATAGTTACTAATTTCAGGTATCCGACAGAAAATGATTCCCTCATGAGTCGTATAGTTTTAAGCGCTTCTCATACTAATGAGGACATTTCAAGGCTTTGCAATATTCTTAACTCCTTCCCAATAAAATCATAGTTACATTGTAAATATCTAACTTTCATTATGTTATTCGTAATTATTGATATTATTTATTATTAAATTCTGATATTTAATTCGTATCTTTTTACTACAAATTCAACTCTTATATTAACTAACACCTTACCACTATGAAAAAATTTATAGGATTGGTATTGTTGATGCTCATATTGGTATCAGCTGCCTCAACAAATTCCATCAACGAAAATTACATGCATACCATTCAAGGTACTTGGGAACTGGAAAGTTTTTATAATTATGACGGCCAGCAAGTAATTGATACCGTACCAACTGCCGATGGGTATCGACAGGTTAAAATGTACTACAATGGTAAAATTATGTGGAGCAGATATGTACCGGTTGACAAAATTGGTAGATTCGGTTACGGCACTTATTCCATTACCGACGACAGACTAATGGAAACGTTAGAATATGGTGATAATGAAATGATCCAAGCTATGGATACCATGCGTATTTTTACTTTTGAACTACAACTTGGCGATGACAAATTCAGTCAGATAAGCTTAGACGAAGAAGGCAATAGAACCTTCTCTGAAAACTATGTTAGAATAGATTAACTCAATTTTTGCAACAAAAAAAAGAGCCATTCTAACGAATGGGCTCTTTTATATTTTATACTATAGTACTAGTACTTATCTGCAATTGCTTCTTCAACAGAACCAATTGTTGCCAAGTAGCGTTCTGCATCTAATGCGGCCATACAGCCTGATCCTGCAGCAGTAACTGCTTGTCTATACTCTTTATCTTGAGCATCGCCACTAGCGAAAACCCCTGGTAAATTAGTTTTAGTAGACTTACCTTTTGTAATTAGGTAACCCGTTTCGTCCATATCTAATTGACCTTTGAATATATCGGTATTTGGCTTGTGCCCAATCGCAATAAATATTCCGGTGATTGCAATTTCTTCTTTCTCACCTGTTTGGTTATTTACCATACGTAAACCTTCAACAACTTGGTCACCTAGAACTTCATCTACTTCGGTATTGTAACGTACTTCAATATTTTTAAGGCTGTTAACTCTGTGTTGCATTGCTTTCGAAGCTCTCATTTCGTCTTTACGAACCAACATGGTCACTTTATTACAAATGTTAGCCAAATAAGACGCTTCTTCAGCTGCCGTATCACCTGCACCAACGATTGCTACATCTTGTCCTTTGTAGAAAAAACCGTCACAAACCGCACAAGCAGATACTCCGCCGCCACGTAAACGTTGCTCACTAGGTATATTCAAATATTTAGCGGTAGCACCTGTAGAAATAATAATAGTTTCAGCTTCTATTTGCTTTTCACCATCGGCAACAACTTTATGAATACCTCCTTTTTCTTTTGAAAACTCTACTGAAGTAATCATACCAATTCTAACTTCGGTACCAAAACGTTCTGCTTGCTGTTGCAATTGCACCATCATCGTAGGGCCATCGATACCTTCTGGGTATCCTGGAAAGTTATCTACTTCAGTTGTGGTGGTCAATTGACCGCCCGGCTCCATACCTGTATACATCAGAGGTTTTAAATCTGCTCGGGCAGCATAAATAGCTGCAGTATAACCGGCAGGGCCAGATCCTATAATTAATGTTTTTACACGTTCTATTTTATCAGACATCATATCAAGTGGTTCAATTCTTATTCTCTTTTACAAAAGTAGGTTTTTGAGCTAAAAACTTACAATATAGTTATCAAAAGTTTTTATATGATAATTAGCAATGAAGATAACTATTTAGTACTTTTCGGATGTTTTTACAACTTTTAGTTTGCATTAAAATTGATGAAAATGAACCTTCCCCCATTCTTTACGTATGTATACTAGAACTTATATCGATAATGAATGAAAACTTTTAAATGCGCTATAATAGAAGATTCTAACACACAAAGAAAACTTCTTGAGCAAATTATTGAGAAAAATAAAAACCTGAAGCTATTACATTCTTCTAGTGCTAGCTCTGAAAGTTTAGCAGAGGTCAATGCTTTGAAATTAGATTTCTTATTTCTTGACATTGAAATGCCTGTTATGAACGGATTCGAATTTTTAGCCGGATTAACAATTCATCCGCAAGTTATTATTACTAGTAAAGAGCAGAAATATGCCCTTGAGGCCTTTGAATTCTATGTTACCGATTTTCTATTGAAACCTTTTAGTACAGCTAGGTTCGACTCTGCAATAAGTAAGGCTATTGATAAAATAAAATCTGTAAAAATTAAGCAACCGGAGAGCAAATTAGTGGTAAAACACAACCTGAAGCAGGTGGAGCTTAATGTGCATGGCATTTTATTTGTCGAAGCTTTGGGCGATTATGTAAAAGTGGTGACCGAAGAACGTAACTATATTATTCTCTCTACCATGAATGCTTTTAATAAAAGACTTGGATCAGAGAATTTTATTCGAATTCATAAATCGTACATCATTAATTTAAAAATGGTGGAGCGCTACAATCATGAATTTATTGAAATAAAGAACAAGAAAATTCCTATCAGCCGAGCCAAAATAGTTGAACTTGACCGTCTTCTAAATTGTATCGAATAACTATTAACTAGTTCTTTTCAAGCATATGTACCGTTGCTACGGTTCTAAATCCGGTATGCTCTAAGGAAGAATCCATACTAGAGCCCATTCTTGCAGATACCCGGTAACTAGCGCAATACGATGCACTACATAAAAAAGAACCGCCTTTAATAACGCGTTCTTTTGCTAGTGGGTTATTTGGTGTAAACGGAGCTACTGCTCCCGCAGGATTTATTAAAACCGTATTTCTATCCGATATCTCTTTATAGTAATTGGTGTTGTACCAATCGCTCGTCCACTCCCAAACATTGCCTGCCATATCATAAAGACCATATGCATTTGGAGGATATGATTTTACCGGAGCGCGAAGTTCGAAACCGTCTGCTGTTGTATTCTCTACAGGAAATTCACCTTCCCAAGTATTTGCTTTTTCCTTTAAAACAGATTCATCATTACCCCAATTATAAATAGTACCATAAGAACCTGCTCTAGATGCCAGCTCCCACTCCGCCTCTGTCGGTAAACGTCTATTTGACCATTCGCAATATGCCAATGCATCTTCATAAGACACTTGTACTACCGGGTAATTGTCTTTACCTTTAATGCTACTTTTAGGTCCGTTTGGGTGTTTCCAATCCGCACCTATCGTCCAGTTCCACCACTGTGAAAAGTCGTATAGATTCGGGACTGTTGATTTTGCTTTTTTAAATGTCAATGATCCTGGTTGTAATATAGAATCGTGTGGTTTTTCGGTACCTGGTGGCACTTGCTTTTTAAGTTCTTCCCAATCAATGCCCTTTTCGGCAATTGTTATATATCCAGTAGCTTTTACAAATGCGGCAAATTGGGCGTTGGTCACTTCTGTGGCATCCATAAAAAATCCGTCCACCGCAACATCTATTGCCGGTTTTTCATGATCCATTGCCATTTTATCAGTATTTACGACGCCTTGTTTAAAAGTTGCACCAGCAACCCAAACCATGCCATCTGGAGCAGTAACTCCGTCTTGTTTTTCAATTAATAAGGTATACTCCACTACCTTTGCAGTTTCTTCAATCTTGTCTGCTATCTTTTCTTGGAATTTGCTTTCTTTGGATTCTGACTTGCAGTTTACCATTCCAAATATGAGTAAACCCAAAACTACCTGTACACTTTTATTCATGCTCTAAATATACTTTCTCTACTTAAAATTCTACTCTAATACCGAAAATTTAACGAACGGATTAATTCTCTAAAACCTCAGTAATTAAACCTTTAAACATTAAAAGTCCCGTATCTATGAGCTC
>JANQUX010000225.1 GCA_030730545.1 Maribacter sp.
CTTTCTTCAAATCGAATAGCTTTACCAGACTTAAGACCTAAGAAAATTTCACTAGTACCCGTGGTTAATTTTGCCTCTAGTAATTCATCACCGTCACGCACGGTAATTGCATTTATACCATTTTGACGTGGTCTTGAATATTGCTCTAAAGAGGTCTTCTTAACAATACCTTTTTTGGTAGCCATAATGACAAAGTGACCGTTTACATATTCTTCATCTTTCAAATCTTGAGTACAGATAAAAGCTTTTACACTATCATCTTGCTCTATGTTTATAAGATTCTGTATTGCTCTACCTTTTGAAGTTCTACTTCCTTCGGGAATTTCAAAAACACGCATCCAGAAACATTTCCCTTTTTGTGTAAAGAACAACATATATTGGTGATTGGTGCCAACAAAGAGATGTTCTAAGAAATCTTCATTTCTAGTCGAAGAGGCTTTTTGACCTACTCCACCTCTATTTTGAGTTTTATATTCTGATAACGCAGTTCTTTTGATATAGCCGGCATGAGAAATGGTAATTACCACTTGCTCATCTGGGATCATATCTTCCATACTAAGATCACCACCTGCAAAGTTAATTACAGATCTTCTTTCATCTCCGTACTTATCTTTTATCTCTTGCAATTCATCTTTAATGATTTGCATTCTGCGTTCTTTTTTATCAAGAATGTCTTTTAAATCTGCTATTAAAAGAATAATTTCATCATACTCGGTTCTAAGCTTATCTTGCTCAAGACCGGTAAGCTGACGTAATCGCATTTCTACGATCGCTTTTGCCTGAATTTCACTTAACTTAAAGCGTTCCATCAAGTTTGCACGAGCTTCATCAGCATTATTCGATGCTCTAATGATAGCAATTACTTCATCTATATTATCAGAAGCAATTATCAATCCTTCTAAAATATGCGCGCGATCTTCAGCCTTTTTTAATTCGAACTGAGTTCGTCTTACCACAACTTCATGGCGATGCTCCACAAAATAATGGATCATTTCCTTAACGTTCAATAATCTTGGCCTTCCATTAACCAAGGCAATATTATTGACACTAAAAGAAGTTTGTAATGCTGTATACTTAAACAACATGTTCAATACAATATTAGGTATTGCATCTCTTTTTAAGATATAAACGATTCGCATACCATTACGGTCAGATTCGTCCCTAATATTTGAAATTCCCTCGATTTTCTTATCATTTACAAGATCGGCAGTCTTCTTAATCATGTCTGCCTTATTGACTTGATAAGGAATTTCATGAACAATAATACACTCTCTACCTTGAACTTCTTCGAAAGTTGCCTTGGCACGCATCATAACACGGCCTCTACCTGTATGAAAAGCTTCTTTTACCCCATCATAGCCATAGATTATTCCACCTGTTGGAAAATCCGGAGCTTTTATATGGGTAATTAACTCATCGATCTCAATATCATTATTATCTATATAGGCAACCGTACCATCAATAACCTCAGAAAGGTTATGTGGCGGCATGTTGGTGGCCATACCTACTGCAATACCAGACGCCCCGTTAACCAAAAGGTTTGGAACTCTAGTTGGCAATACCGTAGGTTCTTTTAATGAATCATCAAAATTCAATTGATAGTCTACCGTTTCTTTTTCTATATCAGAAAGCATATCATCTGCAATCTTACGCATACGGGCTTCCGTATAACGCATTGCTGCAGGGCTATCACCATCTATAGATCCAAAGTTACCTTGACCATCTACAAGCATATATCGCAAACTCCATTCTTGAGCCATACGCACCATTGCATCATAAACCGAAGTATCCCCGTGTGGGTGATACTTTCCTAAAACCTCCCCGACAATACGCGCAGATTTTTTATGAGAGCTATTACTTCTAACCCCTAATTCATGCATTCCAAATAAAACCCTTCTGTGCACCGGTTTCAATCCGTCCCTGACATCTGGCAGGGCTCGTGACACAATGACCGACATTGAGTAATCAATGTAGGCAGATTTCATTTCATCTTCAATATTAATAGGAATCAATTTTTCACCGTCAGCCATTTTAAAATCTTCTGTTTTTTAATTAGTAAAAAAGCATGCCAATATACTTAAATCCTGAGCGTTTTAAGAATAAGTGCTTTTAATAATGTTATTTTTTATTAACACTTGGTCGACTTGTGTTAATTTTCAGTTTATATTCTTATTTAAGTCATAATAGAGCCACATTTAATGGGTTTTACAATAACTTTAACGATTATAGGTACGGTATTTGCCATGGATTGGATGAGATTTAGTAATTTTATAGTAGATAATATAGTATATGGATGATAATTTTTCCCCAAGAGTAAAGGATGTAATTGCATATAGCAAAGAGGAAGCATTGCGACTTGGTCACGATTTTATCGGTACCGAGCACCTCATGCTAGGGCTTCTTAGAGATGGAAACGGGAAGGCTATAAGCATTTTAGATGCTTTAGAAGTTGATTTAGAACATCTACGTAGAAAAGTAGAAATTCTTAGTCCTTCGAACCCTAACGCTAGTGGCGTACAAAAAGATAAAAAGAATTTACATTTAACGAGACAGGCAGAACGTGCTTTAAAAACAACATTTTTAGAAGCTAAGCTTTTTCAAAGCTCTTCTATTAATACCGCGCATCTATTGCTTTGTATTCTTAGAAATGAAAATGACCCAACTACAAAACTTTTACACAAGCTAAAAGTTGACTATGACGGTGTTAAAGAACAGTTTAAATTTATGATTACAAGCGACGACGATATGGTTGACGGCCCAACGGCCGAATCTTTTCCTAGTGATTCTGAAGATGCCAATGAAGGTAAAGAAAGCACTTTTGGTGCCGCTTCTAGCCAAAAAGGCACTAAGAAATCTAAAACTCCGGTATTAGATAACTTCGGTAGAGACCTTACCCAAATGGCTGAGGAAAATAAACTAGATCCAGTTGTTGGTAGAGAAAAAGAAATTGAAAGGGTTTCTCAAATTCTTAGTAGAAGGAAAAAGAACAACCCATTGCTTATAGGTGAGCCAGGTGTTGGTAAAAGTGCCATTGCCGAAGGTCTTGCATTACGCATTATTAACAAGAAAGTTTCAAGAATTCTTTTTAACAAAAGAGTTGTTACCCTTGATCTTGCATCTTTAGTTGCTGGCACGAAATATCGTGGACAGTTCGAAGAGCGAATGAAGGCAGTAATGAACGAACTCGAGAAAAACGATGATGTAATTTTATTCATTGATGAAATTCATACTATTGTAGGTGCAGGTGGAGCTACCGGAAGTTTAGATGCTTCGAACATGTTCAAACCGGCATTGGCAAGAGGTGAAATTCAATGTATCGGTGCAACAACCCTTGACGAATACAGACAGTATATTGAAAAGGATGGCGCATTAGAAAGACGTTTTCAAAAAGTAATTGTTGAACCAACTACAGTTGATGAAACAATTGAAATTTTACATAATATAAAAGGTAAATACGAAGATCACCATAATGTAACCTATACCGACGAGGCTATTGAAGCTTGCGTTAAATTGACAAATAGGTATATGACAGATCGTTTTTTACCAGACAAAGCTATTGATGCCCTTGATGAAGCTGGTTCTCGTGTACATATTGTAAATATGGACGTTCCAAAACAAATTCTTGAATTGGAAAAGAAATTAGAAGATGTTCGTGAGCTTAAAAACAGTGTTGTTAAGAAGCAGAAATATGAAGAAGCAGCTAAACTACGTGATGACGAAAAAAGTCTAGAAAAGGACCTTGCTATTGCTCAAGAACGCTGGGAAGATGATAGTAAACTGAACAAAGAGACCGTTAGCGAAGATAATGTTGCTGATGTTGTTTCTATGATGAGCGGTATACCTGTTAACAGAATTGCACAAACAGAAAGCAATAAATTAGCCGGATTGCCAGAACTAATTAAGTCGAACGTAATTGGACAAGACGAAGCTGTTGCTAAAGTTTCTAAAGCGATTCAACGTAACAGAGCCGGACTTAAAGATCCTGACAAGCCAATTGGTTCGTTTATATTTTTAGGACAAACAGGTGTTGGTAAAACGCAATTGGCTAAAGTATTAGCGAAAGAGCTTTTTGATTCTGAAGACGCACTTATTCGTATAGATATGAGTGAGTATATGGAGAAATTTGCTATCTCTAGATTAGTTGGCGCACCTCCAGGATACGTTGGTTATGAAGAAGGCGGACAATTAACTGAGAAAGTTAGAAGAAAACCTTACGCTGTAATTTTACTTGATGAAGTTGAAAAAGCGCATCCAGATGTATTCAATATGCTTTTACAGGTATTAGATGATGGTTTCTTAACTGATAGTCTTGGTCGTAAAATTGATTTTAGAAATACAATCATAATTATGACTTCAAACATTGGAGCAAGACAATTGAAAGATTTTGGTCAAGGTGTCGGTTTCGGTACTTCAGCTAAAAAATCTCAAGAAGACTCTCATCAAAAAGGTGTTATCGAAAATGCATTGAAAAAAGCTTTCGCACCTGAATTCTTGAATAGAATTGATGATGTTATTGTTTTCAACGCTCTTGAAAGAGAAGACATTCATAAGATAATAGATATTGAATTAGCTAAATTATTCAAGAGAATCAAGGATATTGGCTATCACTTGAACTTAACAAATGAAGCTAAAGATTATATAGCAGAGAAAGGCTTTGACAAACAGTACGGTGCTAGACCGCTTAAAAGAGCAATTCAAAAATACATTGAAGACGCCTTAGCGGAAGAAATAGTGAATTCTAAGCTTAATGAGGGCGACAGTATTTATATCGATCTTGATAAGAAAAGTGAAGAATTAACTATTAAAATTGAAAAAGCAGAAGAAGAATCGCCTAAATCCTAGGTATTTATACTTTACTTAAATATAAAAAAGGAGTCCTATTGTAGGGCTCCTTTTTCGTACAATTCATTTTTAATTGTAAGAATAAAAACACACCGAATAGTAGCCATACGCAGTATGAACGATATTTTCGCGTTTAAACTAAAAATTTACCTAGAGAATGTAGTTCCTTTTACTTTCGCTTCAGACACACTATATTAATACGAATAGAATGAAGATTGGATCTACCAAGAAGAAGGTAATTGTAAGGGAATACGAATTAGAAACAGGAAAAATTCAAGTATATGAGAATTACATGGTATCCATCTTTGATGAAGGAGCTACGTTAACTCTAGAAAGAGCATATCAAATTATTGGTATTTCTGAAATTCACTTTAGAGATAAAAACTTCGGTTTTATTAGTCTACGCAAACACTCATTTGCCATCGACCCAACCATATATAACTATCTAAAACAACTAGACAATCTTAAAGCTTTTGCTATTGTTTCTGTTAAAGAGATAGACATGCATAACTTTAAGATTGAAAAACTGTTCTACAAAAAACCCATGAAGTTTTTCATTGAATATGATAACGCTCTAAAATGGGTAAAAAGAAGAGTAAACTCTTAAAAGAAAATCAACTTGGTTGATTTTCTTCTTCTACTACATGTTGTTCTGGCATTTTAAAAAGGTCTAAATAAGCACCCGCTAAATTATCTATTAGATGAGTTGCAGTTAAAGATTGGAAACCTGTAGACTCTACCGCAATATCACCAGCTTTACCATGCAAATAGACGCCGAATATTGCCGCATCTAAGGCAAGATAACCTTGTGCTCGCAAGCCTGTTATTATACCTGTTAAGACATCACCACTACCTGCAGTAGCCATACCTGGATTTCCTGTAGTATTCACATAACCTTTTCCATTCTGCACTATAATAGTATGTGCACCTTTAATTACGACAATACACTTATACTTTTTTGAAAATTTCTTAACCTTCGCAAGTTTATCGAAATCATCTTTCCAATTACCAATTAAACGCTCCAGTTCTTTTGGATGCGGAGTCAAAATAGAATCTTCTGGTAAATTTTTCAATAACTCTTTATGCTGAGAAATGATATTAAGCGCATCAGCATCAAGTACCAATGGCGATTTATTACTTTTTAAGAAACTAGATAAGGCTTTAACGGTTGCCTCACTCGTCCCTATTCCGATACCTACCCCGATAACCGTTGGTTCGATATCAAATTTCAAATCTGTAAGCTCATTTTCATTGGCATCGGTCAGAAC
>JANQUX010000226.1 GCA_030730545.1 Maribacter sp.
TTAACATCTTCACCTATACTCTTTCTAATCTTAGAGGCAGACTGTATTGCTTTTTGGTAATGCACACCTTCCATCTCTAATCCAATTACATTCCAAGTTGACTTATGAAAGAACTTAAGAATATCTTTATTTTGAAGTGAGGTTCCTAAAACTGTTACCATCGTACCTTCAAAAACCTCTAAACCATAACCTTCAAAGTCCTTAGCACACAATTCATTTTTAAATGGATAATTGTCTGCTGTTCCTTCAAAAATATGTGCAGAAGGAATCATTAAATCTCCTTTTCCACCTTCCAAAATACCTGCTTTACCCATTATCGATACAGAATCCACATTTATCAAAGACACATTGTTCTTTTTAGTATTGTACGGTTTCAATAACTCATCAATTGTTTCATAAGCTTGCTCGCCAAATGCGTAATCCATTACAAATATAACAGGTTTTTTATCAACCTCTTCTTCAGAAAATTCATACGAACAATTGTTGATTTTAATTTTCGCGGTATCAAAAATCTGTACATCTATATTGGTTCCTGAGGTATCATCCATAATGATCATACCATTCTTCTCAGCCAGATCAGTAACTTTCTTTCTTAGCGCTGCATTGCCAGAACTACTAAGTGCTTCAAAAATTTCTAATGAATCTGTATTCGGAAATTCAGTTTTTAAAGCCGCTTTTGCAAATAATGAATTCATTACACTATGCATATTGGCAGAAATAATATGAATTGGCCTATGCATAAGTTTGTTTTTAGTTAAAACCTCCTTTATGTTATTTGCCCATCTTTCTCCATGAATATGATGCCCTAATCGTTCTCTTAGCAAAGCACTAAATGTAACTGCCCTTTTCTCTCCTGAGATTTCTTCATCTAAGGCAAGCTTACCTAACCAATAAATGACATTCAAAAATCTATCCGGATTATTTTTGGTACTAAACTTTTTATAGACTTCTAAAATTTCTTCAAAAGACCTACCTAAAATGTTGGCAGTATGTATAAGTGCAATTTCTCGCTCAGCTTGGGTCAACTCTTCTTTTTGAACTGCAGCTTCAAGTTTAGCCCAATCTCTTATGGTTCTTTCAGTATCTGTTATTAAAACACGCTTACATATTTTTTCAGATTCAATGAATAGAAAAGTAAGGTGAGTAAGAATATCATAGATGTCTGAACGACCTCTAGTGATTTCTATATTCATCTGCTCTTCGTCTATACGATAGCAGTTTCTTCTTCTTTTTGGCGGAATTATCGGATTGATATGAGAAATGCCATACCCTTCATCTGAAGTCAAGTTAATGAATGAACATTGTTCTATACCTTCTGGTAATCTTTCTAAAACGTATATGAGTCCGTTTAATTCGGCTTTTTCTTCACCTACAGAACCATATATTTCAGGTCTTAACTGTAATAAGGCATTTTTCAATGCTTCACCAGAAACTCCGTTTGGCTTATAAAAACCTCTATTAAAAAGATGGCGCATAGTAATATACATACGCTCTATTGCATTTGTAGACTCTTGTGCTCTTGTTGTTGTAATTGCTTTTCCCATTGATGATTTCAAACGAAATTACGATTTATAATTTGTTATTTAAAAGCTAGCTGCTCTATGCCTTATATTTTGACAGGCCTTCAACCACTTTTCGATCATTAGATAGTCGCTGAACTTTATTTTGTCCGCCGAGCTTACCTATTGACTTCATATATTCTAAAAACCCTCCACTTTTAACGGGAGTAACTTTTAAAGTTTGCAACACCTTACCTATAATAAGGTCATAATAATAACTGTTTTGCTTTTGAAGTGCCGAATCTAATTCTTGTATAAAAAGACCCATGTCAGACGGTAGTTTTTCAAACTCTATAAACCACTCGTGATAAGGCAATTCATTTTCTTGCGGAGTAATTTGTGGTGATACTGTAAATTCACTTACACTGGCATCTGTTGCCTTTGTTGCTGCCAACATGGCCTCTTCTACTTCTTTGGCTATAACGTGTTCACCAAAAGCAGAGATAAAATGTTTTATACGTCCAGAGACCACTATTTTAAAAGGATACGTTGAAATAAACCGAATGGTATCGCCAAGGTTATATGCCCATAACCCCGCATTTGTGGTGATAATCATAACATAATCTACACCGATTTCAACATCTTTTAAAGTGATTCTTTTAGGGTGTTCATCAAAAAATTCATCAGATCGTACAAACTCATAAAATATGCCTGCATCTAATAACAGTAACATACCCTTTTCTATCTGAGAGTTTTGATAAGCAAAAAAACCTTCACTTGCCGGAAACAATTCTATACTAGCTACTTTACGACCAATTAATGATTCAAACTTCTTTCTATACGGTTCATAATTGACTCCGCCATAAATAAAGAGTTCAAAATTCTTGAACAAATCACCTACATACTCATTGGTATTTTCTTTTAATTTTTCAAAATACATTTGAACCCACGAAGGTATTCCGGCAATAACCGTCATATCTTCGTTCTTGGTTTCTTCCACAATGGCATTTACCTTAGTTTCCCAATCTTCAATACAATTAGTTTCCCAACTGGGCATTCTATTTTTCTGAAGATAATTAGGCACATAATGCGCCGAAATACCAGAAAGCCTACCCAGTTTTACTCCGTTTTTCTCTGTTAAAACCGGACTACCCTGTAAAAAAATCATTTTACCCGTTACGAAGTCCGCCTTACCGGTTTCATGTATGTAATTAAGAATAGCATTTCTGGAAGCTTTCACCTGTTCTTTAATACTACCTTCTGTAATGGGTATATATTTTGCTCCAGAAGTGGTGCCCGAGGTTTTTGCGAAATATAAAGGTTTACCTGGCCAAAGAATATCTTCTTGCCCAGTAACCGCTAAATTCACATATTCCTTAAGTTCTTCGTAATCTCTAATAGGAACTTGAGCTATAAAATCGCTATGCGCTTTTATCGTTTTTAAGTTATGATTTTTACCAAACTTTGTCTCACTTCCTTTTGCTATAAGTTCAGTAAAAACCCTAGCTTGTGTCTCAATAGGATTATTGACCCACCTATCGGTTCTTTTCGCGATACGGTGTGCAAATATTTTAGCAGCAATAGTCTTTAGTGACATTTGGTATTAATTAAAGTCAATATAATTTAAAGGATCAATAGGCGTACCGTTATCCCAAATTTCGAAATGTAAATGTGGCCCAGTAGTAAGCTCGCCCGTATTACCAACTGCAGCAATAACTTCTCCACCTCTTACAATATTACCTTGATATTTAGATAAAGAACCATTGTGTTTATATACACTTAACAATCCGCCTTCATGTTCAATTATAATTACATATCCGGTGTCTGCCGTCCATTCAGAAAAAATTACCGTACCGTTCGCAATTGCTTTTACGGGACTGTCGGTTACTGCAGTAATATCGACTGCATAATGCTTTTCATTTGCATTGAAACCCATAGAGATTGATCCTGAAACAGGGGTAAACAATACTAAATTTTTCTTGTCGATCGTTCGTTCGAATAAGTTATACTTATCTTCAAGAGCAACTTCTGCCCTTAATAATGAATCTTCTTTTATCGGATTCAAATCTACTGATGCAGGATCTAGTTTAAATTGTTGAAACAGAGAATCTCTATTCACAACCGTATTTTCGATATCCCCTTTTAAAACCATACGAATATTATCTAAATACTTATTGGTATAATTTAAGGTTCTAACCAAAGAGTCTGTTTTATAGGTAAGTTCAGTAGCTTCTCTTTTAAGTCTGGTCGAGGAATATCCCGGTATATATTCTCGCAGAGGCGTAAATGCGATTAGTAATGTTGTAAGTCCGATTAAGGTTATCATAAAAAGAGACCCTGTTACAAAAACGTTGAGCCTACTTAATTTAAAAGAAATTTTCTCTTCAAAAGTACTCTCGTTTAGTATTACCAAACGGTACTTGTGAAGTAGTTTCCTTTTTATTTCTTTTCTTTTCTTGACTTTCTTTTTGGCCATCTTAACAAAGATAAACTTAGAATTTAATTTTAGACCTTCTTTGAAATGATTAATTTAGAAAGAGAGGATTAACTAGTTACGTTTTTTAATACAATTTTAGTTCATCCGGTCTACTAATTGATTCTTAAAATTTCAATCAATAAAATTACTTATTTACTAATTTGATTGTTTAGGAATGTAAAAATTCTCTTTTATCAACTTTTCCTTAAAGACTAAACATCGTAGTCTTTAGGATATTCACCCACCCAAACTACTAGTTAGTAAATCAAAAATCGATATACTCTCTTTATAGATACATTCAAATTTCCTTTTAAAGCATCTAAAATTTAAACTAAAAGATGCTTAAACATGTTATCTTTTCAAACTCATACCGAAATCGTGCATAAGTTAAATAAAACTATAAGCTAAATCGCCGTACTTGTATTTTTTATAGTTCTACGACTATAAATTTTCTATTTAACGAGATTAACACTTATTATAAATTATATCTGGCATGGTACATTTGGTGTATTGTTAGCGTTTAAAATCAATCCAAAAAAATATGATCCCTCCATCATAAATCATTATCCAACTAAGGTATTCACAAAACAGGGATGCACAGTATATTTGTTACATATCAACTAATCACAAAGCTTACTGGCGTAAAGTGCCCTCATTCTTTTAACTAAAAACATAATTAAAATACCAAATGGTATTCCGTTTATTGTGGCATTAAAACCTGCTGCCGCCGAAAATTATATAATTAGTTGTTCATCAATCTGCTAAAATATCAGTACTTAAAGTTAATATTAGCAGCAAACTAATAACTTTTTAGTATCTTTGATTTCTATTTAAAATTATAGTCTTATGACAATATTATCTACTTTTTTGGCCATAGGCGCTCCACAAATTATATTAGTGGTAGTCGTAATTCTACTATTATTCGGAGGAAAAAAGATTCCGGAACTAATGAGAGGTTTAGGTAGCGGAATAAAAGAATTTAAAGATGCCTCTAAAGAGGATGAAAAACTAGAAGAAAAGAAAAAGGATTAAGTAAAATCTTACTTCCAAAATAAACTTTGTAAAGCCCTGTATATCAGGGCTTTTTTTATGGACTGATGTTCATGCTAAAATACTTGATCACATACTAAGGCATAGTGCATTTGTAAATATGCATTTTATCGATTTTTTAGGAGTGTCAACGATAATGAAGCTACTAAATACTGACCATTCACGACAAAAAAACCCTCTTTCACAACAATTAATATTTAGAATATCGCTTTACCGCTAATTTCGTTAGACATATAGTACTAAACAGCCATAACTAACCGTTGGTACTATACTTAAAACCCCAGTTGAATTTCGTATTCAACAAAGAATTATGTCTATGAGAAGTGTATTAAATTTATTTTTTCTGGTCTTTATCGTTTTTGCCCAAGCGCAAGATCTTCAAGGCGAACTTGAGTCTGAGGTTAATAATACTATTTATAGCCCAGTGGTTAATGAAACTGATGAAGATGACAAAGCGGCATTTCAAAGAGCCGCAGAAGAGCTGTCTATTCCTTACAGGGCTTTTCATGATATTGAAGAGACCGAGAATGGCTACTATATAATTTCAGGTACATTTTCTAAAAGCAAGAATCTTAACTCTCAAATTAAGAAACTTAAGAAAAATGGATTTAACGCAGGGTACTTTCAAAATCCTCAAAACCAACTATACTATCTTTACTTAAATCATTATACTTCTTGGGAAGATGCCTTAAACGATTGTTCTACACAATTCAATAATCGTTACAATGACGAAGTTTGGGTATTAAAAATAATCAACAGCAATTCATATACTGAATCTGCATCTGAGTCATTGTCAGAATTGACTTCGTTATCAGAAGTTGATACTAAAACACCAGAACTAGCATTAGGTACCGAAAGTGTGTTTGAAACAGAATCTATACCTGTAGAAGAAGTTTCTTATGAAATGCTTTCTTCATCAAAAGAGAATGACCCAGCGGTCAAATCAAAGCTTATTAAAAGAGCCGATGAGTATTTTGACAAAATGTGGTATGCAGAAGCAGCTAAAATTTATGAGCAAGTCTTATCTAAAGGAGAAAAAGCATATACCTATGATGTATTAAAGAAAGCGGGAGAT
>JANQUX010000227.1 GCA_030730545.1 Maribacter sp.
AAAGAATTGTTGCAAAAAGGGGAGAATACATTGATAGTTACTAAAACATTGGGCGATGTAAAAGAGTTTGAGTGGACTATTCCTTTTTATTCTCAACCCAACACACAATTAAAATAAATTTTAAACGCTATTAAGATTATTAAATTTATCGTAATTGTTATGAGGGTAAAATGTTGTTTAATTATACTGTTGATAATGGCTGTAAATGTTTCAGCACAAGAGATTACTACTTTTACGGGCATATGGGGTATGGAGTATTATCAAGACGATAAGGAAATTACCAAGAAGGAAGTAAAAGATTTATTTTCTAAAAATGATGACATTTATAGTGACTGGAAGAAAGCTGATGCAAAAAAGACTATTGCGACTATTGCTGTGGTCGGAGAAATTGTTGGAGTAGCTTGGGGGTCGGCAGAATTATTTAATAATGACCCTTTTGTAAGTGATCGAGATAAAGGTAGAAAGGCAATTGGTCCTTTGTTAGGTGGTATTGGCTCTGGTTTAATTGCAATTATATTTTTAAATGGCTCTTATAAGGCAAGAAAACAAGCTATTCTTGCTTACAACAAGCAATTTGATAAAAAAACGGTTTTTAAACTAAAGCCGGTAGCTAATGAGAATGGACTAGGTATAGCACTTAGATGGTAAGAAGTTTAAAAATTTAACACAAAACCTTCGCTTTTTGAGATAGAAATTGAATTTTTCAAAAAAATAAAAAGGAAAACAACCATTTTTAAATATAATTACTACATTAGCCAAAGTTTACAATCACAATGACAAAACAATATTTCTGGAACGGTTTTTATTTTTACTTCTTTTTTAAGAGAGGTACGGGACTGTTGTAGTATATTTTAAATATAAAATAGAATCTAAGTTCCGATGTACATCGGAACTTTTTTTTTGTCTAAAAATTGAAATCACTCCAAACATAATTAAAGGGTAAAGCAGTAAGTTGAAATGTGAATTATGAGTTTAAAAATAGCCATACAGGGAATTAAAGGAAGTAACCATCATCAGGTAGCTATAGATTATTTTGGTAATGATATTGAACTTGTAGAATGTCTTTCTTTCGATGCTTTGGTAGATAAGTTATTGTCAAAAGAAGCAGATCAAGGTGTCATGGCGATAGAAAATTCTATTGCGGGTTCGATTATTCCTAATTATGCTTTGGTAAACCATAATGATCTACACATCATTGGGGAATATTATTTAAATATCCATCACAATTTAATGGTATTAAAAGAACAAAAAATTGAAGATATAACTGAGGTCAGTTCTCACCCGATGGCTTTGTTGCAGTGTAAGGACTATTTTAGACAATATCCGAACATTAAATTGGTAGAAGATGTAGATACTGCCGAGACTGCAAAACGCATACAAGAGCAAAAGTTAACCCATGTTGCGGCTATCGCGCCAAAAGTTGCAGCTGAATTATATGGGTTGGACATCGTAGCGAACGACATACAGACGATACAAAATAACGCTACTCGTTTTATCATTGTAAAGACAAAAAACAATGTGCTACCAGAGGCTGAAATTACGAAGGCTTCATTAAGGTTTATAACCGACCATAAAAGGGGAAGTTTAGCGGCTGTGCTTAATGTTATGAGCGATTGTAGATTGAATTTGACAAAAATACAGTCGTTGCCGGTAATAGAAACGCCATGGAAGTATTCATTTTTTGTGGATGTCACTTTTACTGATTATGCAGATTTTACTAAAGCAAAAAGTCTATTGAACATCATGGCAGAAGACTTTAAGGTTTTGGGTGAATATAAAAATGTAAGACAATGATACGTACTGCCGAAAGGTTAAATACTATACAGGAATACTACTTCTCAAAAAAATTGAGAGAGGTACGCGGCTTAATGGCGCAAGGTAAACCGATTATAAATATGGGAATCGGTAGTCCGGATCTGGCTCCGTCTCAAGAAGTATTGAATGCAATACAGAGTGCGGTTTTAGAAAGTGGTGCGCATCAATATCAAAGTTACCAAGGGTTACCTCAGTTAAGAGTTGCAATTGCTAATTTTTATAAAAAAAGGTTTAGTGTTGATGTCGATCCAGAATCTGAGATTTTACCCCTAATGGGTTCAAAAGAAGGTATAATGCATATTAGCCTTACTTTTTTAAATGCTGGTGATGAGGTGCTCATCCCTAATCCGGGGTATCCAACGTACACATCTGTAACTAATTTGGTAGGTGCGGTACCTAAATACTATAATCTAACCGAAGACAATGGTTGGTTTCCAGATTTAGAAGTATTGGCGAAGCAAGATTTATCTAAGGTAAAGATTATGTGGTTAAGTTACCCACATATGCCAACAGGTGCTTCGGCTACCAAAGAGCAGTTTGTAAAAATAGTCGACTTTGCTAAACATCATCAAATTCTATTGGTAAACGATAATCCGTACAGTTTTGTTTTAAATGACGAACCTGCGAGTATTTTAAGTATACCGAATGCAAAAGAGGTTTGTTTAGAATTAAATTCATTAAGCAAAACGTTTAATATGGCCGGTTGGCGTGTAGGTTTTGTATTAGGCAGCGAAGAGCATATTAATGCTATTTTAAAGGTGAAGAGTAATATGGATTCTGGTATGTTCTATGGTATTCAGAAAGGAGCCATTGCAGCATTAGAAAGTGCCGATGGATGGTTCGAAAACTTAAATGCGGTATATAGCGAACGTAGAGAGCTGGTATTTAAATTGGCAGACAAGCTTGGTTGTGCATATGATAAAAATGCCGTGGGCTTGTTCGTGTGGGCAAAATTACCAGAAGGCAGTGTATCATCAGAAGCTTTTATAGATAATGTATTGTACACAAAAGATTTGTTCATTACCCCGGGTACCATATTTGGTAGTAATGGCGAAGGCTATATTCGCTTTTCGCTTTGTATAGCAAAAGAAAAAATAAAAGAAGCAATTAAAAGATTTGATTAGTTGAGAACAACGGCGATCAACTAAAGTGAAGCAAAAAAATATCCCCAATTTTTAGAGGGGTTATCGGATGATTATGAATGTATTTGTAATAGGTATCGGTTTAATAGGAGGTTCTTTGGCAAAAGATATAAAGTCTGCTTTTGACAATGTTACCGTTTATGGCGTAGAATCTAATGAAGCAAATTTAGCCGAGGCATTGACTTTGGGTATTATTGATAAGAAAGCGATCTATCAAGATTTGCAATTGGCAGATATGGTCATTGTAAGTATACCTGTTGATGTTATGGTAACAGAGCTTCCTGCCATATTAGATGCCGTTAATGAAGATTGTGTAGTTTTTGATGTTGGATCAACGAAGGCGCTAATTTGTAAAACTTTAGAGAATCATCCGAAGAGAAGAAACTTTTTGGCGTGTCACCCTATTGCCGGAACAGAATTCTCTGGTCCGTCTGCAGCGATAAACAATTTGTTCAAAGACAAAACGAATATTATTTGCGAGGTTGAACTAACGGCTTTTAAATTGCAAGAAAGGGCTTTGAAAGTTTTTCAAGCGGTGGGTATGCGAATTCGATATATGAACCCTGTAGCTCATGATAAGCACATTGCTTATGTATCGCATTTATCGCACATTAGTGCATTTATGTTGGGTAAAACGGTGATTGAAAAAGAAAAGAACGAGCGCGATATTTTTGATATGGCGGGCAGTGGATTTGAAAGTACGGTGCGTTTGGCAAAAAGTTCGCCAGCCATGTGGACACCCATTTTCAAACAGAATAAAGAAAATGTAGTCGAAACATTAGAAGAGTATATTCAAAATTTAACGGCATTTAAAGAAATGTTGTTAAACGATGATTACGAGGGCATTTATAATGAAATGAACAATACGAATAAGATTAAAGGAATATTAAATAGGAATACCGTTAAACAAGAAATAGAATAATTAAAATGGAAAATTCAAAACAAATGAGAACATGGTTGGATGACTTAAACCTAGACCATCCACTAGTAATAGCAGGGCCATGTAGTGCGGAAACAGAGGAACAAGTGCTACGTATAGCACACTCCTTAAAAGATACCGATGTAAACTATTACAGAGCCGGTATTTGGAAACCACGTACTCGCCCAGGAAATTTTGAAGGTGTAGGTGCTTTGGGTCTTAAATGGCTTCAAAAAGTTAAAGCAGAAACGGGCATGAAAACAGCTACAGAAGTAGCAAACCGTGCACACGTTGAATTAGCATTAGAGCACGATATCGATTTATTATGGATCGGCGCAAGATCAACGGTGAGTCCGTTTATCGTTCAAGAAATAGCCGATGCATTAAAAGGAACTGATAAAGTTGTATTGGTAAAGAATCCTGTAAATCCAGATTTAGCTTTATGGTTAGGAGCTGTTGAGCGTTTGGCTACTGCAGATATTAAAAATTTGGGAGTAATACATAGAGGTTTCTCTACATATGAGAAAACTAAATATAGAAATATTCCAGAATGGCAAATGGCGATTGATCTGCAAACTAAATTTCCAGATTTACCTATTATCAATGATCCATCGCACATTACAGGAAATAGAGAAATGATCTTTGATGTATCACAAACTGCTCTTGATCTTAATTTTGACGGATTGATGATAGAAACACATCATGATCCAGATAACGCATGGAGTGATGCTGCACAGCAAGTGACACCAAGCAAATTGGTACAGATCATGAGAGATCTCAAAATTCGTAAAGAGGATAATACCGAGGCTGAGTATAATGCAAAGCTAAATAACCTTAGAGCCAATATTGATATTATTGATAATCAATTAATTGAAACTTTAGGTAAGCGTATGAAAACTTCAGATGCTATCGGTGAGCTTAAAAAAGAGAAAAATGTAGCAGTGTTGCAAAGTACACGTTGGAACGAGATTTTGGGAGCGATGATTCTAGAAGGGGAGAGTAAAGGACTAAGTGAAGAGTTTGTTCTTCGTATGTTCAAAGCAATTCACCAAGAGTCTATTCGTCATCAAGAAAAGATAGTAAACTCTTAAGGTTAACTTAACTTTATACCTAAAAAACATCCGTATTATGCGGATGTTTTTTTTCGCTAAATTTTTAAATAGTAAGAAAAGTAGTACGTATTAACAATATCCCCCAATATGTATCGTTTAGGGGACTAAAGAACCATTTTAACCAAACCCAAAGTATGAAAAAAGTAGTATTAGTTGCCATTATGTTGGTAGCATCACTATCAGCAAAAGCACAATCTTATATTGGCTATTTAACCGATAATTATAGTGGGGTAAACGGCGTAATTTTTAACCCGGCGAATATTGCAGATTCCCGTTTTAAAACAGATATCAATTTAGTTGGTGTAAGTGGTTTTCTTGCCAATGATTATGTAGGTGTCGGTTATTCAGATTTAGTGTCAAGTGATTTTGATTTTGATAGAGATGCGAACCTAATGTTGACAAGCAACAATAATTTTTCTGGTAACGTAGATATATTAGGTCCGTCATTTATGTTTAACGTAGGTAGAACATCATCGATAGCAGTATTCACTAGGGCAAGAAGTTTTGTTACCGGTAATGAATTTAACGGCGAAAGTATTGATGATTTAGATGATAGCATTGATGAAAGTCAAGACTTTTTGGTAGATGAAGGAGATTTCTTTGCCGCTGGGCATGGCTGGGCAGAAGTAGGTATTACGTACGCTCAAGAATTAATGAATAAAGAGGAGCATTTTTTAAAAGGTGGACTTTCCTTAAAATATTTAAAAGGATTTGGTAACGCATATGTTACGGGTAGAAATGTAACTATAAATTATGATGCCGACGGTGCAACATTACCAAATAGTGCTACTATTGGAACATTAGAATCTACGGGCGATTTAATTTATGGTCGTGCAGATAATTATGATAATGATAACTATGATTACGAAATTACAGATGCAAACGGCGTTGGTTTCGATTTAGGTTTTGTTTATGAATGGAGACCAGACTATGCAGATTATGAGGTAACGGGTGCTGATGGAACAAAAACCGTAATGATAGACAAGAACAAGTACAAGCTTAAACTAGGCTTGTCTCTTACTGATATTGGGTCGGTTAATTATAAGGGTAGTTTGATGGATACTTACAATATCAACAATACCATTACCCAAGATGATTATGATAATATAG
>JANQUX010000228.1:0-4068 GCA_030730545.1 Maribacter sp.
GTATTAGATTGGACACGGACCAATCTAGATTATAAAGTAGAAGATGGTTCTACCGCATTACGTTTTGAAGCTGCTGCCTTCGCTGCTTTTGAATTATATCTATTGAAAAGACCAGGATCTGAGGACACCTATTCAGAAGCCCAAAAAACTGCCGCTAAAGAATATTTAAAAATACTTTCTGAAGACGATAAAACCAAATTAATAAGCAATATTATAGCTGGTTTACCTGGTGCAGAAGAAGGGTATTCGTTAGAAGAGTTCAATACAATTTTAGCTACGTATGACGCTGTTGGACCAAAAGAATTGAAGGAAAATTTATTCGAATTTTTATCTGAAATTATTCCGGTAGCTGAAAAATCGGGTGTGCGTATGTGTATACACCCAGATGATCCACCATTTCCTATTTTAGGACTTCCAAGGGTTGTAAGCACAGAACAAGATATTGTTGATTTGTATAATGCTGTTGACAGTCCAAATAACGGATTAACGTTTTGCACAGGTTCATTTGGCGTTAGACCAGATAATGATTTACCCGGAATGATAGAGCGCTTAGGTGCTCGTATTCATTTTATTCACTTGCGTAGTACACAACGTGATGCAGATGGCAATTTTCATGAAGCAAATCATTTAGAAGGTGATGTAGATATGTTTTCGGTTATGAAAGCATTAATAAAAGAACATAATAAAAGAAAAGCCGATGGTAGAAAAGATACAAGAATGCCTTTAAGACCAGATCACGGACATAAAATGTTAGATGATCTGAGAAAGAAAACAAACCCTGGCTATTCTGGTATTGGTAGACTTAGAGGTCTGGCTGAACTGCGAGGACTAGAAATGGGTATTAGAAAAAGTATATAATCAGTTCAATTAATCATCTAGTGCTTGAAGTTCTCTTTCTGTGAATTCCATACCGGTTGAAGACTTCACACTCCTTAGTTCTTGTATACGTTTTGTATTTAATCTTTTCGGTTCATCTGAAAAGGCATTGGATACGTACGATATAATATTAGCAATATCGGTATCGCTTATTGTTTCGTTTCTGATAAGACCGGGCATTGCCAAGTTGATAATGTACTCTTCACCATTTACATGAACGGGACCTTCTAAACCATGTAAAATAATCAATGCCAAACGTTCTGTATTCTTTACATGCTCAGAGTTCATTAGTGGTGGGGCAAGACCTTCTATTCCTTTTCCGTTTGCACCATGACAAGATGCACATATCTGAAAAAACATTTTAGCCCCGCTTGTACGTGTATCTTCATAGGTAACTTCTTGAGTAAAAATTGAATTCATCTTACCCGCATTTTTATCTGAAATTGTTCGTGCTAGTTTATTTACAAAGGGTGTATGTTTTAGAGTTTTCATAATATCCCTATTCTTAAAAATAATAGCATCAACATCAGATAATCCGCCAATTACAGCATCTACTATGGTGCTGTTATTTTGTCTTCGACGTAAGATTTCCATCATAAAGGGTGTAAATCTATTTTCATCAAGCCGCATCCAACTTCCCAAAATACTGCCTAAATAAAGGTCTAGACCAATAATATTACGATCTAAAACACTTTTAAATATAGTTGCCGCTTTTTCTGTATTTTCTTCGGATGAAAAATCTTTTAAAAGAACTAAAGCATGAGAAGTGGTATTTTCATTGCCGTTTGCTATAACCTTGTCTAAAAAATCAAAAGTCAAAACATTCCAACCTTCAAGCACATATAAGGCATGAATTTGACTCCATGGATTTTTAGAGTTCAGCACCACATCTTTTATTGCTTCTATACTATTCTTAAATTCTTTAAAAACTAAGAAATGTTGAGCTCGGTCGCGAATCCATCCATTATCACTCTCTAATAATAAGAGCAATTCACTTGCGTTTAAATTGTCAAAGTCTGGTATTTTTTTAACTGAAGCATCTTTATGAGATACTTTAAGAATTCGACCAAAATTTACGATTATATCTAATTCTTTCGCTTTGGCCTTATCTCTAAGGTACGGACTCATATATGCATGATGCCCGATCATACCTCTATGCATGTCTACAATGTACATATTCCCCCCAGGACCGTTCTTTAAACTTACAGGTCTAAAACCTTCATCTCTAGAAGTAATGAACTCTTTATTTTCCCAAGCCTGTTTGGCTTTCGTAGAATCTCCTGTAAAAGTTAAAAGAGCTCGCTTTACCAAATTACCCTCAGGTATACATATAAATACATTTTCATCATATTCATTCGTAAACTCACCTCCCCTATACACTAAAGGACTGCATGCAGCGGTAGCATTCACTAAAATACTATCGGAATTTAAAACACCTTTTGCATATCCTCTATTTACCGAGCCAGCAATAGCAGGGTAAACTCTTTGGTCATTGGTCAATAACTTATCTAAACTAGCTTTCGGTGTAAAAAATTTATTATCGATAAGCGTATTCGGTAGCGCATAATCACCCAATAAAATTCTAGAATTATCATTGTAATATAATCGACCAAAATTATCGTGTGTTATTCCCCATTGCCCTCTAAAAGTGGTGGGTTCTTTTTCCCAAACACCTGCTACCCTTCTATATCTAAAATTAGATTTTGCGTTATAAATCCAATTATCAATATTTAATTCTAGTCCGTTGGGTTGATGCTCTGGGTTACCGTCTACCGCATAAATGGAATCTACCATTATTTTGTTTATTGGTTTATCATCTTTAATATCTACAAACCATAAAAATGGAGGTTCGGCATATAACAGACCACCATAGACATGAGCCAAAGCACGGGGCATCACTAGGCTGTCCATAAAAACTTTTGATTGATCAGCAATACCGTCATTATCCAAATCTTCAAGTATAACGATACTACCAGAAGGATCTTCCTCGCCAGATCCTTGCAAATCGTCCATATAACCGGGCATTTGTGCCACCCAAATTCTTCCCTTTGTATCAAAATCGATTGCTACAGGAGCTTTTAAAAGAGGTTCAGCTGCAATAATATCTAAATTAAAACCCTCTTCTATACTATAGTCATTTAGCAAAACAGTAGCATCTTTTATTGTAGGCTCACATGAAAATAAAACACAACTTATAAAAAGTAAAAAAAGAAGCTTGGTATGCATGAGAAAATTTTAATGATTAAAAAAAAGTACTACTAAAGAAACTTGGTTTATACACCAGAAAAAGAACTGAACCCGCCATCAACATCAAAAATACTACCTGTAACAAAACTAGATGCATCACTTAAAAGATAATGAACCATACCATTAAGCTCAGAAGCATCACCGAATCGACCCATTGGGGTGTTATTGATTATACTGTTTCCCCTTTCAGTGAAAGATCCATCTTCATTAGTTAATAATCTTCTGTTTTGATTACCAATAAAAAACCCCGGAGCTACGGCGTTTACTCTAATTTTATCTCCATGTTTAGATGCCAATTCATTAGCCATCCATTTTGTAAATATGTCAACAGCACTTTTAGCCATTGAATACCCCAGTACCCTAGAAATGGTTTGTTTTGCAGCCATCGATGAAATATTCACTATTGAACCATACCCCTGCTCTACCATTAATTCACTTAAAATAACTGTCGGGATCACGGTACCGAATAAATTTATATCAACAACTTTTCTAGTATCGTCCATAGAAATATCTCTAACCGTCTGATCAGGTTTTAAAGTAGCGCCAGGTAAGTTGCCACCAGCCAAATTCACTAATCCGTCTAAGTGCTGAAACTTTTTTCTAATGGTATTCTTTAAATCGGTAAGATCGGCTTCATCCATAACATCTACCTTGAAGATAAAGGTGCTATTGGGTACCAATGCATTTAACTCCATCTGTTTGTCCTGTAATTTATCTTCAGACCTGCCTAGCAGTAATACAGTTGCACCATTCTCAATTAAATATTTCGCAATTGAACCACCTAAAGTCCCTGTTCCGCCAGAAAGCGCGTAATTTTTATCTTTTAATGACAATAATTCATTCATCAGCTCTACTTTATTCAATGTGTATAAAATTCAGTTCGGTTGTAAACATATACCAAATCGAAAATAAACTTTAATATGCCAAGTTAAGAGATTTCTAAAA
>JANQUX010000228.1:4168-6035 GCA_030730545.1 Maribacter sp.
CTCAAGTAACTTTGCAATTCAATTTAAATTACTGTGAAGAAGGCTATTTTATTTATGATTTTAAGTACGTTTTCATTTAGTTTAATGAATTCGTTTGTAAAATACCTCGATCATATACCCACCTTTGAAATCGTATTTTTTAGAACCATAGGGTCACTAATTCTTGCTACGGCATATATCTTAATAAAGGGTATACCCATTCTAGGCAATAATCGTAAATTCATGATGTTTAGGGCACTTGCCGGCATAATAGCAATGAGTTTATTCTTTATGTCTCTTAAGTACCTACCCGTTGGCACTGCTGTTTCATTACGATATTTAGCACCTATATATGCCGCTATTTTTGCCGTTTTTTTATTGAAAGAAAGGCTAAAACCCATTCAATGGTTTCTCTTTTTATTTGCCTTCGCCGGGGTTTTGGTTTTAAAAGGGTTTGACCAAAATATTAATTCAACAGGTTTACTTCTAGTCTTAGCAGCTTCCGTTTTCAGCGGATTAGTATACGTACTAATTAGAAAAATAGGCAATAGCGATCACCCTTTGGTAATCGTAAACTATTTTATGTTCGTTGGTACTATAGTAGGCGCTCTTTTAAGTATTAACAACTGGGTAACGCCAATAGGTACAGATTGGCTTCTTTTGTTAAGTTTAGGCGTATTCGGTTTTTTTGGTCAAGTATTTATGACCAAGGCTTTTCAGATAGCTAAAACCAATTTAGTAGCACCTCTAAAATATATTGAAGTGATTTTTACTATTATGGTAGGCATTTTCTGGTTCGGAGATATTTATTCTACATGGAGTTTATTAGGCATATTAATGATTGTTACCGCGTTAATCGCTAACGTCATAATTGGAAAGAGATAGCTCAAAAAAAAAACTGCCAATTACAATGAATTGGCAGCCTATAGTTATGGTCAGAAATTTCTATTATTTACGAGCAGGTTCTTGCTCGGCTAAGCTATTGTTGGCGTCTTGTAATGTATTTACAATAACCATATTCACCTCTTCTTCGATTTCCTCAGAATAATTAAAGTAATAGATTGCTGTAAATAGTAATGCAAATGCAATAATAAAATTTGCAATCATCTTCGAATCTAAAAAATTCTCGTTATTCTCCATATCATCTAGATTTTAATATTTAATGAATATAGAACATCTAAATTAAATTAACAAATTTTTAAGATATCGATTTGTAAGATAACCTCCATTCAATGAAACAGTTATAAAGCTATGGAAATTTTAAATTCTCTTATTTTAACTTACAATTAACTGATTTACAAATATTTAACATTCTTTTGAATCAAAATTTATAGGTTTTAAGATAATCTAGACCCTTGCTTAAATCTACCTTTGGTGTAAGAAAAATAAATTAATATAAAATCTAGAACAAATGAAAATCTTAAAATCAATAACATTTACCACGCTATTATTCTTAGCTATCGGTCTTAACGCACAAACTAGTAAAGACCAGAAAATTATTAAAGATGCTAATAAGGCAAAAGATAAACTGATGAAAATGGAAGTCGGTTTAGACCAGTTCTTTACTAACTCTGCCGGGTATGTAATTTTCCCTAATGTGGGTAAAGGAGGTTTTATTATCGGCGGAGCCTCAGGTAATGGTGTAGTATATGAAAATGGGACTATGATCGGTATGGCTGATTTAAAAAAATTAAGTGTTGGCTTACAGGCCGGTGGACAAGCGATTACAGAAGTTATTTTCTTTGAAACGGCAGGCGATTTGGCTGAATTTAAAGACGGAGATTATGAATTTTCTGCAGAAGCTTCTGCAGTTGCCTTAAAGTCTGGCGTAGCAGTAAATGCTAAATATAAAGATGGTGTTGCCGTATTTGCTTTACCAAAAGCAGGA
>JANQUX010000229.1 GCA_030730545.1 Maribacter sp.
TTCATCAACGGGCTTGGTCTATGTAGCAAAAGCATATCTAAATGATCCGTCTGTAGCATTTTTAAAGACCGCTCTACAGATGCTATTATATAATCTTTATTATAATCGTAATGCTTAACCCTATTCGACCTCTCTTTTACATCGAACTGAATACCGCACTTACTAATTAATTGAATATCTTCTCTTTTGATGGCACTTTCTTTAAAGGCTTTACCAAAATCTTCTTCATTGGTATAATCACCATAAATATCTGCATGATCAAAAGTGGTGATATCATTTTCTATGCAATGATTCATTAGTGAAATCATTTCGGCGGTAGAATGTTGTTTTCCCCATTTACCCCAGGTCATAGTACCTGCAATTATTCTAGAATATTTCAATGTATTGTTATTTGTTTAATGAAATTAAAAAGAAATCCCTTAAAACCTTCATAAAAATCAGGGGTTTTCCAATTTTTTAACCTATCATTAACAGCGACTGACTGAATAAATTTTCAATTTGCATGACTGTTAAAATTAGAAGTCTTAACAATCAATAATATAAAGTTTTAAATGGAAGAAAATACTTCAATTGATATTAGTGCCGTTAATGAGAAAATAGCTCGAGAAAGTGCTTTTATCGATTTACTAATGCTTGAGATGAATAAAGTAATCGTTGGCCAAAAATATATGGTCGAACGATTATTAATCGGACTTTTAGGACAAGGTCATATTTTACTCGAAGGGGTACCCGGTTTAGCAAAAACCTTAGCCATTAACACGCTTTCAAAAGCAGTAAAAGGTAGCTTTAGTAGAATACAATTTACCCCAGATTTGCTGCCTGCAGATGTTGTTGGTACGATGATCTACAATATGAAACTAAACGATTTTTCTATTAAGAAAGGTCCGATTTTCGCAAACTTCGTGCTTGCAGATGAGATTAACCGTGCACCTGCCAAAGTACAATCTGCTTTATTAGAAGCGATGCAAGAAAAGCAAGTAACCATTGGTGACGAAACTTTTATTCTTGATAAGCCTTTCTTAGTTATGGCAACCCAAAACCCAGTTGAGCAAGAAGGTACATATCCTTTACCTGAAGCGCAGATTGACCGTTTTATGTTGAAAACCGTTATTGATTACCCGAAAATAAATGAAGAGCAATTAATTATGCGTCAGAATTTAGCGGGTAATTATGAGACCGTAAATGCAGTGGTATCCATAGAACAAATACTAAGCGCACAGAAAGCGGTTCGTGAAGTTTATATGGATGAAAAAATTGAGAAATATATACTTGATATTGTTTTTGCTACTAGATATCCTGAAAAATATAATTTAGAAAGTTTAAAACCTTTAATCAGTTTTGGTGCATCGCCAAGGGGAAGTATCAACTTAGGTATTGCCGCAAAATGTTATGCCTTTATTAAAAGAAGAGGTTATGTTGTTCCTGAAGATGTACGAGCTATCGTACACGATGTGTTAAGACATAGAATAGGAATAACCTACGAAGCAGAAGCTGAAAACATTACCTCTGTTGACATCATCAACAAAATTGTAAACGAGATAGAGGTACCTTAACCTAGTTTTTGGTATTCGGCATTTTCAATTTTACATGCTGAATATTAAATACTGCTAAAAGGAAACTGTAAACTGTTTGCTAAAAAAATGGATACCAAAGAGCTACTCAAAAAAGTACGGAAAATTGAAATAAAGACGAGACGTCTTTCTGACCATATGTTTGGTGGGGAATACCACTCTACCTTTAAAGGTCGTGGTATGACTTTTAGTGAAGTACGACAGTATCAATTTGGTGATGATGTAAGAAATATTGATTGGAACGTTACCGCCCGTTATAACGAGCCTTATATAAAGGTTTTTGAAGAAGAGCGAGAATTGACCATGATGCTAATGGTAGATATTAGTGGTTCTGAACTTTTCGGTACTACAAATCAATTCAAAAATGAAATTGTAACCGAAATATCGGCAACCTTAGCTTTTAGCGCACTACAAAATAATGATAAGGTCGGTGTTATTTTGTTCTCTGATCAAATAGAACTTTTTATTCCTCCTAAAAAAGGAAAGACCCACGTTTTACGCATTATTAGAGAATTGATAGAGTTTAAGCCAAAAAGTAACAAGACAGATATTGCACAGGCATTAAAGTTCTTGAGCAGTATCATGAAAAAGAAAGCTATTGTTTTTGTTCTTTCTGATTTTATTGATGAAGGATACGAAAAGACTTTAAAGATTACAGGTAATAAGCACGATGTAACAGGTATTCGTATTTATGATGAACGCGAAGAAACCATTCCGAATTTGGGCATGGTGCAGATTGAAGATGCAGAGACTGGTAAATTACAATTGATAAATACAAAATCTAAAAAAGTACGTAACGCTTATGCTGCGTACAATTTAGAACGTGTTGCCTACTTTAAAGAATCATTTACAAAAGCGGGATGCGGAGTTTTAGATTGTAGGGTCGACGAAAGTTATGTAAAAAAATTATTGGGCTATTTTAAACGAAGAGGTTGATACGAATGATTTATAAAAATAGAAAAAATAACAGCGGTGTTTCGTTCATAAAACGAATTTCACCTTTATTGGTATTTCTACTGTTTTTCTTTGAACTATCTGCGCAAGAACGCCCAAGTATAACCACAAAGGTCGACACCACATTTATTAAAATTGGAGAGCAAGTAAAATGGACGGTTACGGTTGATGTTGATTCTACCGATGTTGTTATCTTTCCTGAGGGGCAGACATTTTCTCCTTTAGAAACCGTTGAGGCCTTTGCTACCGATACGACAAGAAAAAAAGACCGCCTTACACTTCAAAAAATATACGCGCTTACCCAATTCGATTCTGGCGCGTACAAACTACCATCGCAACGTATCGATATTAACGGTACTGGTTTTATGACCGATTCAACACTGATTAATGTAGCTACGATACCTGTAGACACTTTGAATCAGAAAATGTATGATATTAAACCTCTTATAAACGTAGATAAAAGCAATTTTGACCTTTGGAAGTATGTATTGATCGGTCTTTTAATACTTTTAATTGTAGGTGCCCTTTTATATTGGTTCGTGATCCGCAAAAAACCACTTAGCGACGAAGAAAAAGTAGCACTTTTAAAGCCTTACGATAGAGCTTTGTTAGAACTTAAACGTCTGGAAAATTCAAAATATTTAATTCAAGACGAGTACAAACAATACTATTCTGAACTAACGACCATTGTACGTTCATATTTAGAAGAAGATGCACATGTTTCTGCATTAGAAAGCACCACCGGTCAGTTAATTGAAAAACTAGAACTTTTAAAAGATGCAGGTGAATTACAATTAGATGATGACACCATTAAACAATTTTCGCAAATATTACAGACGGCAGATTTAGTAAAGTTCGCAAAAAATAAACCTTCTAGTTCTGTTGCCGAACAAGATAGAAAGTTGGTAGAACAAATCGTTGTAAAAACACACGATGCTTTACCAGAACCTACCGAAGAAGAGTTATTTCAACAAGCTGAATATCAAGAAGAATTAGAACGTAAGGCAAAAAAGAAGAAAATAAAAATTGCTGTTTTATCTACTATTGCATTACTAATGATAGGTATTACTATTGCGGGAGTGAAATTTGGCTTTGGCTACTTAAAAGACACAGTTATTGGGCACCCAACCAAAGAACTTTTAGAGGGTGAATGGGTGCGGAGTAGTTATGGTTTTCCTCCTATTCAATTAGAGACTCCGCAAGTTTTGGTGCGTCAAGAAATAAAATTACCGCCAGAGGCCAAAGCTGCCATTGCAGACATTCAAGCTTTTCAATATTCTAGCCCAATCGGTCTTTTCAATGCAGCAACAACGTCTATTACATTGGCACAACAAGATGCTGAACCAGATTTTGATAAAACCATTGAACAGATTCTATCAAATTTTGAAAGTCAAGGCGCGAAAAATATTATTACCAAACAAGAAGAATTCAGTACCATTAGCGGTGTTAAAGGGGTTAAAGTTTTTGGAAGCGGTGAATTTTTAGCACCTGAATCAAAAGAATTAATGGCAGGGGAATATACTGTACTCCTTTTTGGTGGTAAAGGTTTTCAACAATACGTAATTCTTACTTGGTTAAAAGACGACACGTACGCACAAGAAATAGTAGACCGAATTTTAGCATCGGTAGAAGTAAAAACAGAAGCATAAATGTTCGATAATATATCATTTGCAAATCCTGATTTCTTTTGGCTGTTCTTACTACTGCCATTAGCTATCGTGTGGTATATCTTTAAGCAAAAAGAGCAAACTGCATCGTTACGTATATCGAGTGTAAAGGGGTTTAGCTATAATAGTATTTTACCCAAATTAAAACCTGGTTTATTTATTTTACGATTACTGGCCTTAGGTGCAATAATTGTGGCATTGGCAAGACCACAAACAGAAGATATATCTACACGTACCAAAACCACAAAAGGTATTGATATTGTTATGGCTATAGATGTTTCTTCGAGTATGTTGGCAAGAGATTTAAAGCCGAATAGACTATCGGCTCTTAAAGATGTGGCGGCAGATTTTATCAAAAAAAGACCCAATGACCGTATAGGTTTAGTAGTCTATGCCGGTGAAGGGTATACCAAAACACCTGTTACAACCGACAAAGCTATTGTATTGAATGCGCTTTCTGAAATTACTTATGGTCAATTAGAAGATGGTACAGCAATAGGCATGGGGTTGGCAACTTCTGTAAACCGCTTAAAAGAAAGTACTGCCAAAAGTAAGATTATCATATTATTGACCGATGGGGTCAATAACTCTGGTTTTATTGAACCACAAACGGCGGCCGACCTTGCAATTGAATATGCAATAAAAACATACACCATAGGAATAGGAACCAACGGTAATGCACTTACTCCAATTCAATATAATCCTGACGGTTCTTTTAGATACGGAATGCGACAAGTAGAAATTGATGAGAATCTATTAAAGGATATTGCCAGCGCTACAGGTGGAAAATATTTTAGAGCTACAGATAATGAGTCTTTAGAAGAAATTTACGACGAGATAAATAAACTTGAAAAAACAGAAATAGAGGAATTTAAATATTACCGCTACGAAGAAAAATTTAGATTTTGGGTTTTATTGGCAGGAGGTTTGCTTTTGTTAGAATGGATTTTAAGAAACACGCTTTTTAGAAGCTTTGTATAATATGGTACAGTACGACGAAAAAATATATTTTTATTTACTCATTATCATCCCGGTGATAGTGGTGTTGTTCCTATTATTATTGGTATGGAAAAAGAGAACGCAGAAGAAATTTGCAGACTCAGAGTTATTAAAAAGACTAACACCAAATCGTTCTTATAATAAAGGAACCATAAAATTGGTCGTTTTTATTCTTGCCCTTGCATTATTGGTTGTTGGATTAGTAAATCCTAAAATCGGAACCAAACTAGAGACCGTAAAACGCGAAGGTGTAGATATCGTATTTGCTGTTGATGTCAGCAAAAGTATGCTCGCAGAAGACATTGCACCCAATAGAATAGAAAAAGCGAAAAGATTGGTTTCTGAAATCATAAACCAATTGGCAAGCGATCGAATTGGTATTATTGCTTATGCAGGCCAGGCTTACCCACAACTACCGATTACAACAGATTATGGCGCTGCAAAAATGTTCTTACAGGGCATGAATACCGATATGCTAACATCGCAAGGTACTGCCATAGACCAGGCCATCGAATTAGCGACTACCTATTATGATGATGCCGAACAAACTAATCGTGTACTGTTCATTATTTCTGACGGCGAAGACCACTCTGAAGGCTCTACTTTAGATGCGGTAGAAGATGCTGTAGATGAAGGCATAATTATTTACACTATTGGTGTTGGTAAAGAGAAAGGTGCACCGATACCCATTAAAAGAAACGGAATTTTAGAAAGCCTAAAAAAAGATAGTCAAGGCGAAACCGTAATTACAAAATTAAACGAGAGTGTGTTAGTAGATATTGCCAACGAAGGAAAAGGACAGTATATAGACGGCTCTAACACAGACTCG
>JANQUX010000230.1 GCA_030730545.1 Maribacter sp.
ACTGTACATTTTTTTAGTGCTTCTTCGCCACTAAATAGCATTTTACCTAAGAAACCACGTATATATACTTCTTCGCGCTCTTCTTCTGTTTTTGCATATTGACGCAGCCAGTCTACCAAATTAATATTATCGGTAAAGAAGCCTGAGTTATCTGCTGGCAAATAAGACTGGTTAGTTGTTACTCCCCATTGAAAAGTACCTTTATCTGCTTTTTTATTTCCGTTTATAATCTCGTAAAAAGCTGATGTAGCTCTTGAATCTCTTGAAATAACAGCAATTTTATCTCCTTTAGCTAAGTTGATGTTTACATTATGGAATAACAGTTCTCCTTCATCGGTAGATGCAGAAAGTCCTTCTACTTGTAATATTTGATCACCAGCTTCGCGTTCCCTGTCAAAAATAATTGCAGGATACCTACGACTTGATGGCTTTATATCATCAATTTTTAATTTTGAAAGCATTTTTTTACGAGAAGTTGCTTGCTTACTTTTTGCAACGTTTGCACTAAATCGAGCAATAAATTCTTGCAATTCTTTAGCTTTCTCTTCTGCCTTCTTATTTTGTTGTGCACGTTGACGGGCAGCTAATTGGCTACTCTCGTACCAAAACGTATAGTTACCAGAATATAAATTCAATTTACCGAAATCAATATCACCTATGTCTGTACAAACAGTATCTAAGAAGTGACGGTCATGACTTACAACTATTACTGTATTTTCATAATCTGCCAAGAAATTCTCTAACCAACTAATTGTTTCATAATCCAAGTCGTTGGTAGGCTCATCCATAATCAAAACATCAGGGTTACCGAATAAAGCCTGTGCCAATAACACACGTACTTTTAACTTAGAATCTAATACTGACATTAAGGTATAATGCATATCGGCATTAATACCAAGATTTGATAATAGTGCTGCTGCATTACTATCAGCGTTCCACCCATTCATTTCTTCGAATTTCACCTGCAACTCCCCTATTCTATCTGCATTTTTATCATCGTAATCAGCATACAGGGCGTCGATTTCTTTTTTGATTTCATAGAGCGGCTTGTTACCCATAACCACTGCCTCTAAAACTGTAAAATCATCGGCAGAGTTGTGGTTTTGCTCTAATATTGACATTCTTTTACCCGGCTCTAAATGAACATGACCAGAAGTTGGATCCATTTGCCCGGCTAGTATTTTTAAAAAAGTAGATTTACCGGCACCGTTGGCACCAATAATACCATAACAATTACCTTGGGTAAAAGCAACGTTTACTTCATCAAACAAAATTCGTTTGCCAAATTGAACAGATAAATTAGAAACAGATAACATAGAAACAAAATTTTAAAAATCCGTGCAAAAATACTGAATTTCTAGCCTTACACTACCTAGTTTATCATCAAATTCGACAAAAGATTCTTAAGTTAGCGGCTGACAACATTTAACTAGCTATTAACAGCAACTGGTAATTAGGTTTGTTATTTTTGGCTAATACCAGATTCATATACTATATGATAAGAATTTTACTCTCTACATGCGTAGCTTTATTAATGGGATGTTCATCCACCAATAAAGATTCAGAAACGGTACTATTCGCTGGTGAAATAGTGAATCCGACAAGTAATCAAGTTATTTTAATGAAAGGCGGACTCAAAATTGATTCTGCTAAGCTTGATGATAAAAATCGGTTTAAATTTAAACTTCCATCCCTTGAAAACGGACTCTATCATTTTAATCTAGCCCCTGAATTTCAATATGTATACCTTGAAAAAGGCGATAGTTTAATGGTAAGACTAAATACTATTTACTTTGATGAATCGCTGGTTTTTTCTGGAAGCAATGAAGAAACAAATAATTTTCTTTTAGATCTTTTTCTTACCGCTGAAGATGAAGATTCTGCCATGTATACTGACTATTACGAATTAGAACCAGCAGATTTTTTAGAAAAAATAGAATCATTAAAAAAAGAAAAAGTTTCTAATCTTAATGAAATTAATTCAGAAAATCTTCTTTCTGAAGAGGCTGTAAAATTATTGACAGGTAGTATCGACTATACTTACAACAGATACAAAGAGATTTACCCCTTTCAGCATAAACGCAAAACAGCCGAACAAAATTTTCACGATTTACCAAAAGATTATTTTAGTTATCGAACTCAAATCAACTACGGCGACAATACACTTACTTATCTAAGACCTTATTATGATTTCATGAAAGCACATTTCGGAAATTTAGCGTACATGAGCTGTGTAAAAAATTGTAAAGATTCTGACAATGATGATAGTAAGCAGTTACATTACAAAAAGCACAAACTACATTTAATCGATAGTCTTGTTGTCG
The DNA here is from genome assembly GCA_030730545.1 of Maribacter sp. GTDB lineage: Bacteria > Bacteroidota > Bacteroidia > Flavobacteriales > Flavobacteriaceae > Maribacter. Next base: position 2,325 of record JANQUX010000230.1, read on the forward strand.
AAAAAGAGTTAAGAGATAATCTGTTCAGAAATGTTGCATTAGATTATTTGCTCAAGAAGAAAGATGCTCCTGAAAACACTGAAATATTTTTGAATGAATTTAAGAATGTTTCTAAGAACAACATGCATATCGAAGAAATTGAAAACCTATATCAAGGTATTACAAATCTTCAACCGTCTAAGATAATTCCGAATTTAGAGGTTTTAAATTTTGAAAACCAAAGCAAAACTTTAACTGAAATATCAGCTAATAGAAAAGTCTTATTTTACTTCTGGTCTGGCACCAATAAAAAACAATATCTAGATATTTTTAATAGGATAGCAATACTTAAAGAGAAAAAACCTGAATACGAATTAATTGGCATTAACATTAAAACGGACTTTGATCAGTGGAAATCTATCATTGCAACACTTGGCGTAGATTCTACTCTACAATACCATAGTACCGATTTTAAAGAGTTAACAGAGAAATTGGTTCTATACCCTATGAACAAGGCTATTCTTACAGACAATACGGTAATTGTAGATGGTTTTTCAAACATCTACAAGAATTAAAACATACTTTTAACTTTATATTTTTAATGAGAGCTATGACCTTCTAATAGTTTCTCGAACCATCGGCTTGGTAGAATACCTTTAAGCGTTAATGAGAATTTTTGAATAAAAGAACCTACCCTATAATGTGGCTTAGGATTTTTAGTTTCAATAATTTGAGCAATTTTTTTACCTACTTCTGCCGGATCACCACCGCTGTCAACATCTGCGTCTATAGCTTCTAACGTGCTCTTATAAGCTTGTTTATAGGGCGAATCGTCATAAACGGGGGTATGATATCTACCGGAAGCAATATTGGTAGCAAAATCTCCTGGTGCGACAGTGGTTAACTTGACACCAAAGACTTTGGTTTCCATTCTATAACTTTCGGTAACAATCTCTAAAGCACCCTTTGATGCTGAATATATTCCTCTGTAGGGCAAACCCATATAACCTGCTATAGAAGTAATATTTATAATAAGCCCTTCTTTTTGATTACGCATTACAGGTAATACCTGATTCATAACATTTAAAGGTCCGTTGAAATTAGTTGCAAATGCTTTTAAAACTTCTTCATGAGGGGTTTCTTCCATAGGACCTGTTATGCCCACACCTGCATTATTCACCAATACATCAATTCTACTTTCAAGAGCTAATAATGATGCAATACAACTTTTAATGGTCTCTACATTTCTAACATCCATCTCTAAAAGGGGGAAATCAGAAAATGACGGATATCTACTTTTATTACGTGTTGTACCGTACACTTTATATCCTTTTTCCTTTAAATATATACCTATTGCTTTGCCAATACCTGAAGATCCACCTGTAATTAGTACTACTTTTGTTTTCATTTTATAGAAAATAAGCGATGCTAAACGTTATATCGAATTGGTTTTGAATATGTTACCTTAAATTTAAACATTTCACTTTAAGGCACAAAAAAAGGCAAGCTACCTACATCGCACCGCTACGACCATATACCCTTGCTGTGTTCCCACCCTGGGGGATTCTACAGGAGCTGGTCGTGTAGGACTTGCCAGGTGCAAATATACAATCTTTTAAAACTTTGACAATCCTTTAGTTTCTAATTTTTATGAATTAAATTGCCAATAAATAACAAGAAACCCTTCTTGTAAACACTTACTACGTAAATTTAAATACCCGATTTCTAAATGAAAATTATAAATTTTTTCTGTATCATTCTTATTACCAGCTTATTCACATCTTGTGGTAGTGGCAATCAAAAACCGTCTGCCCTATTTGAAATTAGTCTAGAAAAAAATGTAAATCAAGTGAATCAAAACCAAGAAATTGGTGTTAGCATTAAAAATAAGAAGGAAAAACAAATAGAAAGCATTCAATATAGCATTGACGGCACCATAATTCCGATTAAAAACGATAAAATTATTATTAATGTCCCCACTCTTGGTAACAAGATTTTGAGCGCCAAAATCACTTTTGATGGCGAAACGGTAGATATCAATAAAAATTTAAAAGTGCTTGGTGAAAATGCGCCTGAAATTTATACATATACTATTATTAACGAATACCCACACGATACTAAGGCTTATACTCAAGGCTTAGAATTTCATAATGATACCTTATATGAGTCTACAGGTAAAAAGGGACAGTCTTTTATGCGAAAATTAGATTTCAAGACCGGCAAGGTATTCGAGCAAATAGATTTAGATGAAACATATTTCGGCGAAGGTATTACCATACTTAATAACAAAATCTATCACCTTACTTGGCAAAGCGGAATAGGATTTATTTATGATTTAAAAACGTTCAAAAAATTAGATAACTTTCAGTACGGTAAAAGTCGTGAAGGCTGGGGTTTAACGAACGACGGTACCAAGATTTTTAAAAGTGATGGAACAGAAAAAATATGGTTTTTGAATCCGGATACGATGACGGAGGAAGGTTACATAGAAACGGTAACTAACTCATCAATATTTAATTCCGCCAACGAATTAGAATATGTGGATGGAAAAATCTATGCCAACGTTTATCAAAAACCAAGTGTTATGATTATTGACAGTAATACAGGCGCTATAGAAGGTGTTATCAATTTTAGCGGATTGAGTGATATCATTACTAAAACTGAAAATTGGGATAAAACAAATTACGTGCTTAACGGTATTGCGTATCACCCTGAACGAAAGACATTTTTTGTTACCGGTAAGTTCTGGGACAAAATGTTTGAAGTGCAAATAGAGAAAAAATAGAAATATGGCATTTCAAAAAGAGATTGTTGTTTCGCATGACGATTTAGACGATTTAAACCATGTTAACAATGTACGTTATGTACAGTGGATACAAGATATTTCTAAAGAACACTGGCAAACCGTAGCAACTGCGAAAATGCAGCAAGATGTCATTTGGGTCGTACTAACCCATCACATAGCATATAAGCGGGCAGCAGTATTAGATGACCCAATTATCATATCAACACATATAGAATCTAGTTCTGGTGCTAAATGTGTTAGAATTGTAGAGATGAAACACGGCACGACCAAAAAATTACTGGTTAGATCAAGCACAGAATGGTGTCTTCTTGATAGTATATCTTACAGACCTACACGTATACCTGAGGAGATTAAAGAAATATTCCTTTAACTTAGTAAATAACCTCGGGGCAAGCCCACGAGAAATTCGTAAGAAAACAAACTTTAAATTTTGAGACCAGCCTCGGAGTATTTAAATCTCGATAATCGAGTAAAACCCTTATTAACGTGCGAATTAGAATATTAATAACCATCTCTATTTTATTTCTTATTCTATGGAGTACATCGTGTAGAAAAGATTTTGAATATGCACCTAGCAATGGTCATTTGTCTTTCTCTAAAGACACTGTTTATCTCGATACTGTTTTCTCGAATATCGGTAGTAGCACCTATTTTTTAAAAGTATACAATGACAGTAGAGATGATATTATAATTCCAAAAATCGCTCTTAAAAATGGTAATGAGAGTTTTTATAGATTGAATGTGGACGGAGTTGCCGGTAAAAATTTTGAAAATATTCCCCTATATGCCAAAGACAGTCTTTTTATTCTTATTGAAACAACAATAGATATCCACGACGACACCTTGAGCGAGCTAGTATATACCGATGCTATTCAATTTGATAGTGAACCCTATCAACAATC